>NZ_JBEZEZ010000006.1:0-212385 GCF_040649155.1 Streptosporangium sp. NPDC049046
CCTGCGGAAACTACGCTGTTGCCCCCTTCGCGCAGGTCAGCTCATCAAAGCCATCTTCGCTCTCCAAGCCCGCGAATCAGGATGAAATACGTTCAGTGTTTTCGTCAATCTCCACAATGCTCTGCGGGTCATCATCGACCACCCCGAGCTGTATCCCTACTTCTACGAGTCCAAGCCGGTGCCGCAGAACGGAGAGACACGGGTTCGCGTGCTCGTGACGGCAGAGATGCTGTGTGACGTGCTGAGCATCGGTCTGCGTGCGGCGGAACAGATCCCCGCCACCGGGCACGGTCTGAATCTCTGGAGGGATTACAGCCTTCAGATGTTCAAGAGCTGCCCGGCCATCAGGGAGGTGGTGGACCGGGACCCGGACCTATGGCACTACCTCGCACCTTTGCGTACGGCCTCGGTCGCCTGACCTTCGGGCAGGCCGCCCGCGAGAACGGCCAGTTGTATTGACCCGCAGGGTTGTTGACGCGGGTGATCGGTGGCCGAAGGGTGGGAAGAGGCTTCACGCCACATCGGTGCCCACACTTTCCGTAACAGCCTTCCGGGCGATATAAGAATCCGTTGACGATTACGGGCACGCCGACGCGGCCCCCGCTGGAAGGCGAGGGCCGCGTTGGTTCGGGTGAGGGTCAGGGCACCCAGTGGTTGCCGGTTACGGTGATCATGACTTGGAGCTGGATGCTGGTCGAGTAGTAGTCGTTCGCGGTGAACGGGGTGTTGAGCATCTTGTTCCACAGGGCGTCCAGCCAGGCCTGGCTGCCGGAGTCGGTCATCGCCGCCACCGCGAACGGGGCGAAGTGGGCCGGTGCGCTGCCGCTGGAGATCTGGGTGCCGTTGAGGGAGTAGCCGATCGCGATGTTGTTCGGGTTGCCGCCGGTCTTGCCCTTGATCCAGGTGTTGAGCTTGCGCGCGGCGGCGAGGGACTTGGCGTCGCCGCTGGTCACCGCGTCGTTGCCGATCCGCCACGGGTCACGGCAGGCGTTCCACCAGTACTTGCCGTCGTTGGCGGACTCCAGGACCTCACCCGGCGCGGGCTTGGGGGTGGTGTTGGTGTTGACGACGAAGTCGGCCAGCAGGCCGGTGTTCGGCGCGTAGGTCGACTGCTGGGAGGCGATCAGGTTCTGGTGGTTGGTGCGGACGGTGTCCCAGGTCGTGTCGCCGGTGGCCTTGCGGAACGCCCTGAAGTGATCGATCATCCAGTCCGAGGAGCGGCTGATCCAGTAGTACTGGTCGCCGGAGCTGCTCCAGTCGCCGAGCTTCATCAGCTTGGTGGTCGGGTTGACCTCACCGGCCTTGATCGCGTTGATGTGGTTGATCGCGAGCTGCCGGTAGTTGTAGGTGCCCGTGCTTCCCCACTGCCGGTCGGCCAGGAGCAGGCCGTAGGCCACGTCCAGGTCGCCGTCGGTGGCGGAGTCGCCGCCGTTGACGCTCTGGCAGGCGGTGTTCTGCTCGGCGGCGAGCAGGCCGGGGGTGATCGACGACGGGTGGGCCAGGACGTACTTCACCAGGCCGTCGAAGATCTTCTTCGCGTCCGGGTCGGCCCCGGCCATCGTGGCGGTGATGACCATGCCGTAGCCCTGCGCCTCGGCCACGTACGGGTGGTCGGCGTCGGGGGAGATGATCTGGTACCAGCCGTTGCCGCAGTTCTGCTTGACGAAGGCGGCCTTCCAGCGCCGGTAGTAGTCGACCACCTTCTGGTCGAGTGTCGCCTGGGTTCCGGTCGGGCGCAGCATCCCGGCCGCGTAGGGGATCTTGTGGGAGCCGAACGGCACGCCGGGGGCGCCGGGGGACGGGGTGACCGTGGGGGTGGGGCTCGGGGTCGTGCCGCCCGTGCTGCCGTAGACCTCCATCTCGTACAGCGAGTAGCCGTACACGGTGCCTCGCGCGGTCCCGTACATCCGCACGTAGCGGCCGGTGCCCGAGAGGGTCAGGTCGTCGACGCCGCCGTCGCCGGTGGTGGTCGAGTAGACCGACGTCCAGGTGGAGCCGTTGGGCGAGACCTCGATGCGGTACGACTTCCCGTACGCGGCCTCCCAGGTCAGCTTGACCCGGGAGACGGTGGCGGAGGCGCCGAGGTCGACGCGGATCCACTCCGGGTCGTGGCCCTCGGCGGAGGCCCAGCGGGTGGCGGCGTTGCCGTCGAAGGCGGCGCCGGGAAGCAGGGTGGAGTCCTCGGTGGAGGAGGCGGTGGCCGGGCGGCCACGGGAGAGCAGGGAGTCGGCGGCGAAGCCGGCCGGTGCCGCCAGTACGAACAGCGATGCGATCAGTGCCGACGCCAGTGCCAGGGCGAGGACGGGCGAGGGGCGTTGGAGGCGTTCGAGGCGCGGTCTCGCGTGCACAGGGGTGCCCTCTCTGCGATCATCTAGTTAGGAAAGGTTCCTAACTAGGGAAAGATGGCACCATCCCTGACACGCTACGGTCAAGGGGATGGGGGGCCCAAATTCCTCCCATACCCAGAACCGGGGAAATCCGGGACAGCGGCAGGGAGAACGAAGACGAGCGCTGGATGCGGCGCAGACCTTTCGGGTGATTGAATCCCCGCATGTCGTTCGATGTGTTGATCAGGGATGGCTGGGTGCTCGACGGCACCGGGGCTCCGGCTCACCGGGCCGACGTCGGTGTCAACGGAGACCGGATCACCGCCGTGGGCCGCCTGGAGGGCGCGGACGCCGCGACCGTCGTCGAGGCCGCCGGGCGCCACGTCATGCCCGGACTCGTCGACTGCCACGCCCACGGCGACGCCCTCGTCTTCGACAAGAACGTGCAGTTCGCCGCGCTCCGCCAGGGCGTGACCACGTTCGTCCTCGGCCAGGACGGGCTCTCCTTCGCCCCCTCCACCACCCCGGAGACCTTCGCCTACGCGACCCGCTACTTCGCCGCCGTGAACGGCGTCCACCCCTCGGCCGACGGGCCGATCGGTGTGGCGGAGCTGCTCGCGGGCTACGACCGGGCAACCGCGCTGAACACCGCGTACCTGCTCCCGCACGGCACGATCCGCCACGACGTGATGGGCGCCGCCGAGCGGGCCGCCACCGCCGACGAGCTGGCCGCGATGCTGGCCCGCGTCGAACGCGGCCTGGCGGAGGGCGCCGTCGGCCTCTCCACCGGCCTGGAGTACGCCCCCGGCCGCTACGCCGACGCCGCCGAGATCGCCGCGCTCTGCGCACCGCTGGGCACCCTGCCGTATGTGACGCACATGCGCGGGTACGGTGCGGCGGCTCCCGCCGGGATGGCCGAGGTGAGCGACATCGCCCGCCGCTCGGGCGCCGCCGTGCACGTCTCGCACTATCACGGTCCGGCCTCCACGCTCCTGCCGCTCGTCGACGAGGCCCGGCTCATGGGGGTCGACCTGACCTTCGACACCTACCCCTACCTGCGGGGCAGCACGATCCTCGCGATGGTCGCGCTGCCGCCGTGGGTCCCGGCCGCCGACGTCGAGCGCACGCTGGAGGTGCTGGAGTCCGAGCCGATCCAGTGGGACGAGGCGCTCTGGCCGAGAATCACCTTCTCCCACCTACCCGGTGTCGAGTGGGCCGAGGGGATGACGCTGCCCGACGCCGCGGCCGAGGCCGGGCTGGAGCCGGGGGAGTTCTGCCGCAGGATCCTGATCGACACCCGGCTGGAGGCCGGATGCGTGGCGGCCCGCCCCGACGAGGGCCCCGAGGGTGAGGCGTCGGTCCGCGCGGTCCTGCGTCACGCGGCCCACACCGGCGGCTCCGACGGCATCTACGTGGGCGGCCACCCGCACCCGCGTGCCTACGGGGCGTTCGCCCGCATGCTCGGCCACCACGTCCGCGAGACCGGCGACTGGACCCTGGAGCAGGCCGTCGTCCACCTCGCCTCGCACCCGGCCCGCCGCTTCGGCCTCGAAGGGCGGGGCCTCGTCCGGCCCGGCCAGGTCGCCGACCTGGTCGTCCTGGACGCCACCGCGGTCGCCGACCTGGCCACGTACGCCGTCCCGCGCACCCCGGCCACCGGGATCGGCGACGTCCTCGTCTCCGGGGTTCCGGTGCTCACCGCGGGAGCACTCACCGGCGCCACCCCCGGCAGGGCACTACGCCCCTGAGAAACGGCGTCACCCCTCGGCAGGTCGCCCGGCTTTCGAGGAACGGCGCCGCCCTCGGCGGCCCTTCGGACACGGCCCTGGAGAGGGTGCCGTGAGGATAGGGTCCTCAGGGCGGCGAAAGGGGACGCGATCCCCCACGCCCGGATGCGGTGGCCGATAAGCCGCCGAATCCGTCAGGCGACGCGGAGGGGGACGGGACGTGAAGGGCATCGTGGATATCGCAGATCCCGGGGCGGTGCTGGGGGCCTCACTGTTCGGCGGGGCGTTCACCTTCCCCGTGATGGTGGCCCACCGGAGCGCGCTGGAGCACAACATCGCGACCCTCGCGGCCTTCACCCGCGAGTACGGGCTCACCTTCGCCCCGCACGCCAAGACCACCATGTCGCCCGAGCTGGTGAAGGCGCAGCTCGACGCGGGCGCGTGGGGGATGACGGTCGCCACCCCCAGCCAGGCGCTCACCCTGCGCGGGTTCGGCGTCTCCCGCATCGTCCTCGCCAACCAGGTCTTCGACCCGGCGGGGCTGACCGCTCTCGCCGCCCAGCTGGACGAGGATCCCGCGTTCGAGTTCCTGTGCTTCGTCGACTCGACGGCCGGGGTCGAGGCGCTCTCCCGGCACGCGGGGGCCAGGCCGTTCCGCGTGCTGGCCGAACTCGGCCACGAGGGCGGGCGCGGCGGCAGCCGTACGCTCGCCCAGCTGCTGGAGGTCGCCTCGGCCGCGCAGGCGGTCGAGGGCGTGGAGTTGGCGGGCGTCGCGGGATACGAGGGCTCGCTGGGGTCGGCGGAGGAGGTACGGGCCTACCTGTACCGGCTGCTGGAGGCGCTGGAGCACCTGCGGGTGCGCGACCCGATCCTGTCGGTGGGCGGCAGCCAGTGGTTCGACGTGATCGGCCGCGAGCTCGCCGCCTGCCAGGCGAGGGTGATGCTGCGCAGCGGCGCGTACGTCTCCCACGACGACGGCTACTACCGCGAGCGCACCCCGTACACCCGGATCGACGGAGAACTGCGCGCGGCGCTGGAGATCTGGGCGCACGTGCTGAGCGTCCCCGAGCCCGACCTGGCCGTGGTCGGGTTCGGCAAGCGCGACGCCCCCTTCGACGAGGGGTTGCCGATCCCGCGCGGAGCCGTCGCGGGCGCGACGGTGCTCAAGGTCCAGGACCAGCACACGCTCCTGAGGCCGGCACCGGGCTCGCCGGTGCGGCCGGGCGACCTGGTGTCGTTCGGCATCTCCCACCCGTGCACCGCCTTCGACAAGTGGCGGACCATCCCGGTGGTCGACGAGGAGTATGTCGTCGTCGATCTGATAAACACCTTTTTCTGATTTTCCATCGCTGAGGATTGGTGAGATGAGCGACAAGCAGGAGCTGAGGACGAGCGAGGGCGCGGCGCCCGTCGGGGCGTACTCGCAGGGTCTCGTGGTCGGCGACTTCGTCTACACCTCGGGCATGGGGCCGCTCAGTCCCGAGACCGGCGAGGTCGTCGGGACCGACGTGGCCGAGCAGACCCACCAGGTGATGCGCAACCTCGGCGCGATCCTCGCGGCCCACGGGCTGGGCTTCGACGACGTGGTGAAGTCGACCGTGCACCTGGAGCACCTCAAGCGTGACTTCGCCGCCTACAACGAGGTGTACAAGTCGTATTTCACCCGCCCGTACCCGGTTCGCACGACCGTCGGCTCGGACCTGATGGACATCCTCGTCGAGATCGACTTCGTGGCCTACAAGCCGCGTTAGAGTCTGACCGACTTCGTGGGAGGGCGGCGGCTTGGACAGCTCGCTATACGTCTACGTCGAGGACGTGCGCGGGGAGGGCCTTGAGGCGGTCCTCGACCGGATCACCGGATACGGCGCGACGGGCGTGACCGTGGCCGCGGCCTACCACCGTGCCCGCGACGTCACCCCGCACGGCCGCCCTCGGGTGACGATCCGCAACGACGGCGCGCACTTCACGCCGCCCGCCGACCTGTTCGGCGGGCTGCGCCTGGTGCCGCCCGTCCAGGACGGCGCCGAGGACGAGCCGCTGGCCGCCCTGCGCGAGGCCACCGCCGCACGAGGGCTCGCCCTGCACGGCTGGACCGTCTTCCTGCAGAACACCACGCTCGGCCTGGCCAACCCGGACGTCACCGTACGCGACTGCTTCGGCGACCGCGGCTCGCCCGCCGACCTGTGCCCCTCCCACCCCGACGTGCGTCTGTACGCGGTCGCGCTGGGTCGGGCGGTGGCGAGGCAGGGGGTCGACAGCGTGGTGGCCGAGGCGCTGCACTACGGAACCTTCGGCCACGGCTACCACCACGAGCGCAGCTTCGTCCCGCTCGGGCCGATGGACGCCTTCCTGCTCGGCCTGTGCTTCTGCGGTTTCTGCATGCGCCGCGCCGCCGACCTGGGCGTGAACGCGGAGGTGGCGCGCGAGGAGTGCTCCAGGATCGTGGGCGCCGTGTTCGACGGCGACCCTCCCGCCCAGGGCGAGGTGACCCGCGCCGCCCTGACCGCGTACGCGGGGCCCGAGGTGGTCGCCTACGCGCGGGCCCGCTCGGAGACGGTGACCTCGCTGGTCTCCGAGGTCTCCACCGCCGTCACCGACGAGGGCTCGCGTCTCGTCTTCCTCGACGGGACCGGTGCGGTGAAGGGCTACACCGACGGGCTGCCCTCGCCGGGGCTCGCCGCGCACGACTCCTGGCAGCTCGGCGTCGACCTGGTCGCCCTCGGTGACCTGGTGCCCTCACTCGGCGTGCTCGCCTACGCCAGGGACGTGGCCAGGGTGGCCGACGACGTCGCCGCCTACCGCCGCTCCACGGGCAAGGACAGGGAGTTGCGGGTCGTCCTGCGTCCGGGGCTGCCCGACACCGACTCGGCCGACCGGCTCGCCGCCAAGGTCCGCGCCGTACGGGCCTCGGGTGCCGACGCGGTCGACTTCTACGCGTACGGGCTCATGCCCTACCCGATCCTGGACCGCATCCCGGGGGCGCTCTCCGCCTGAGACCGGCCTGGTCCGACGAGAGACCTGGTCCGGCGAGACCGGCCGGAGGAGGCCGATGTCTGGTCGGCCGGGGGTCTTCGCGAGGCGGGGCTCGGGTTCTGCGGCGGGTCCACGAGCGGGTTCGTGGGCGGGTTCATGAGCGGGTTCGTGGGTGGGGTCGCGAGCAGGTTCATGAGCGGTTTCGCGAGCGGGTCCATGAGCGGGTTCAGGAGGCGCGGGCGCCGTCCAGGACGGTGCTCACGGCGCGGGCGGCGAAGTCGTCGTCGAGGGGCAGGCCGCGGAAGACCGCGCGCAGCCAGACCGCCCCGGCGAGCAGGTCGACGATGAGCAGGGGGTCGGCCCCGGCCGGCAGCTCGCCGCGCCGCCGCGCACGGTCGAAGACGGCCTTCTCCCGCGCGAATCGGTCGGCGAAGAAGCGCCGGGTCGCCTCGGCGAGCTCGGGGTGGTGAACGGCGGCACCGAGGGCCGCGACCGCGACGTCGGCGGCGGGCGGACGGGTGAGCAGGGCGGCGACCCCGCCGACCAGGGCCTCCAGATCCCCCCTGAGGTCGCCGGTGTCGGGCGGCTCCATCGCGAGCAGGTCGGCCTCGACCAGGGCGGCGGCGAGCAGTGCCGCCTTCGACGTCCACCACCGGTAGATCGTGGTCTTGTTCACCCCCGACCGCTCGGCGACCCCTTCCACCGTCAGGCCCTCGTATCCCTTGGTGGCGAGGAGTTCGAGCGTCGCCTGGAAGATCTGCTGTTCCTTGCGCGGTGCCATGGGCCGACTATAGCGACTCATAGCAACGCAACGGTGCGTTGTGTTTTAATCAACGCAATTCCCGGCCGGGCCATCTCCCCGATCGGGCCGACCCCCTGGAGGCGTGCGTGCTCCCCGTCGTTCTCGTCCACGGCATCCGGCTCAGCGCGACCATGTGGGGCCCCGTCATCTCCCACCTCTCCCGCCTGGGGCGTCCCGCGACGGCCGTGGACCTGCCGGGCCACGGCACCCGCCGGGGCGAGCCGTTCACGATGGACGCGGCGGCGTCGGCGGTCGCGGACGCCGTCGACGCCCTCGGCGGCCGGGCGCTCGTGGCCGGGCTCTCCCTCGGCGGATACGTCGGCATCGCCACCGCGGAACGCTTCCCCGAGCGGGTGGCCGGGCTGATGGCGATCGGATGCACCGGGCTCGGCTCGGCGGCGGGCCCCCACCGGTTCGCCGCCTCGCTCGCCGCCCGGAATCCGTCGCTCGCGAACCGGATCAGCTCCTACGCCCTTCGTCGTCTCCTGCCGGGTCCCGTGGGGGAGGCGATGGTGGCCGGGGGAGTCTTCTGCGAGGTGATGCCCCAGGCCGTCGACGCCGTCGCCGACCAGGACCAGCTCACGGCACTGGCCTCCTACCCGGGACGCGTGTGGCTGGTCAACGGCACCCGGGACCCGTTCCGGGTGCACGAACGCGCCTTCCTGCGCGCCTGCGGGAACGGACGACTCATTCTCGTCCCCCGCAGGGGGCACCTGGGCGTGCTGGCGGCGCCGGGAGCGCTGGCCAGGCTGGTGGGCGACCTGTGCGACCAGGTGGACCACTGTCCGCACACCGGAGCGGAACGGCGCGTCTAGACGGACCCGCGCGTCCAGATGATCGCGTACCCCCACGTATGCCTCGTATGTCGAGGTGGTCTCGTGTGTTCAGACGGAGCGACCGGAGAGGGCGGTCGCGACGCCGAGACCCAGGTAGACGATCCCGCTGAAGTGGCCGATCAGCGGCGCCCTGTTCCTCAGCCGCCCGCCCACGGCACCCGCCGCCACCGCGTAGATCAGGTCGGAGAGCAGGCCCAGGAAGAGCAGGGTTCCGCCCAGGACGGCGATCTGCAGCGGCACCGCGCCCGCCTCCGGCTCCACGAACTGGGGCAGGAAGGCGAGGAAGAAGAGGATCACCTTGGGGTTGAGCACGTTGACGACCACGCCCTCCAGGAAGATCGCCCGAAGCGGCTGCGGCGGGGTCTCCCGGCTCGCGAACTCCTGCCTGCTCGTCAGCGCCCGGATGCCCAGGTAGACCAGGTAGGCCACCCCGGCCCACTTGATCACGTTGAACAGGGTCGCCGATTGTGCGATCACGTACGAGAGACCGGCCGCCGCGGCGGCGATGTGCACCAGCGTGCCCACCTCGACGCCGAGCGCGCTCGCCACTCCGGCGGCGCGGCCCTGGGAGACGGCGCGGGCGATGATGTAGATGTGGTTCGGGCCAGGCACCAGGACCAGTGCCAGCGACGCGACCGAGAAGATCAGCAATGTGGACGGGGAGACCATGCCCCGACGATAGGGGCGGCCCGGCCCTCGCCGTCAGGGCCAATGCCTGGACCCTTTGGTGTACCAATCGGTCCAGGTTCGCCCCTTACTGATGTACCAATCGTTCCCCGTTCATCCCCTGCGGGTGGAATGTCGATTCCGTCAGTGCCCCGTGCGATACTCGCCGACGTGGGGTGGAACAGCACGCGGAGTGTTCTGATCGGGCGATCGGCGGAGCTCGATCGCCTGACCGCGGTGCTCGACACCGCGGCCGCTGGGCAGGCCGGGGTCGCCCTCGTAGGAGGCGACGCGGGTATCGGCAAGACCCGCCTGATCACCGAGCTGGCCGGACAGGCCGAGGCGGCGGGGTTCGCCGTGCTCGTCGGCCAGTGCGCCGAACTCGGCGACGCCCTTCCCTACCTCCCGCTCGCCGACGCCCTGCGTTCGGCACGAGGGGAGCTGCGCGCGGCGCTCGACGAGCGGCCCGTACTCGGCAGGCTGCTGCCCGGCGGCACCGACCAGGGCAGGGAGAGCACGTCGGGCCTGACGCAGCAGCAGCTCTTCGGCTCGATGCTCGGCTTCCTGGCCACGCGGCCCGTGCTGCTCGTCCTGGAGGACCTGCACTGGGCCGACCAGTCCACCCGCGACCTGCTGGTCTTCCTCAGCCGGATGCTGCAGACCGAGCGCGTCTGCCTCGTCGGCACCTACCGCACCGACGACCTCCACCGCCGCCATCCCTTGCGCCGGGTCCTCGCGGAGCTCAAGCGCCTCCCCTCGGTGACGCCGGTGGAGCTGGAGCCTCTCGACCGCCACGAGATGACCGACTACCTCGCCGCGCTCGGCGGCACCGACGCCGGCGTGATGAGGAAGGTCGTCGACCGGGCCGAGGGCAACCCGTTCTACGCCCAGGAGCTGCTGGACGCCGCCTCCGAGGGCTCCTCGATCCCCGACGGCCTGGTCGGCCTGCTGCTCTCCCGGACGGAGCCGCTCTCCGACCCCGCGCAGCGGGTGCTCGGCGGCGCGGCCGTCGCGGGCCGCCGGGCCGACCACGACCTGCTCCAGCAGGCCTCGGGCCTCGACGACCTCGCCTTCGAGGAGAGCATGCGGGAGATCGTCTCGCGCGGCCTGCTCCGCCCCGACGGGGAGTACGGCTACGCCTTCCGGCACGCGCTTCTCCAGGAGGTCGTCTACAACGACCTGCTGCCCGGCGAGCGGACCAGGATGCACGCCGAGTTCGCCCGCCTGCTGACCGGCCGAGGAGGTTCGGCTGCCGAGCTCGCCCACCACTACCTGGCGGGCCACGACCTGCCGGGGGCGCTCGCCGCGTCCGTGGAGGCGGGGCGCAGGGCCGAGCGGCTGGGGGCGCCCGCCGAGGCACACCGCCACTTCGACCAGGCACTCGGGCTCTGGGACCGCGTTCCCGACGCCGAACGGCTGGCCGGGATCGACCACATCGCCCTCGCGGCGCGCAGCGCCGCCGCGGCGGCCGACAGCGGCGACAACCACCGGGCGATCTCCCAGCTCCGAAGCCTCCCGCCCTCCGCCGAGATCAACGAGCGGCTCTCGTACTACCTCATCGACGCCGAGGACGCCGAGGGCTCGATCGCCGCCGCGTACGCCGCCGTCGAGGCCGCGCCGGAGGGGCCCGTGCTCGCCCGCGCCCTCGCCACCTACGCCCGTTCGCTCTACTGGACCGAACGCCACCACGAGGTCGAGGCCCTCGCGAGGCGTGCCCTGGAGGCGGCCCGCGCGAGCGGCGCCGCCGACGCCGAGACCAGCGCGCTGATCACCCTCGCCGCCCTCGCCGCGCTCGCCGACGACATCTCCCACGCCAAGGACCTGCTCGCCTGCGCGACCGCGGAGAGCTCGGGCAACCTCGCCATCGACCTGCGGGCCATGTTCACCTACGCCCGGGTCCAGTACGAGAACGGCGACCTCGCCGAGGCGGCGGCCACCACCGACCGGGGGCTGCGGCTGGCGCGCGAGAGCGGTCTCAACTGGAGCACCTACGGCACCGACCTGCGCTTCCTGCGTCTCCTCATCCACTACGTCGCGGGGGAGTGGGACCTGGCGGAGAAGGTCGCCTCCGGGTTCGCCGTCCGCGTCGGCACCCCCTCCGAGGCACTCCTGTCGTCCTTCGCGCTCTTCGTCGAGGTGGCCAGGGGCCTGCCCGTCGTCGAGGACCGCCTGTCGTGGCTGGAGCCCTTCTGGCCGGACGATGTGACGATCGCCGCGATGAGCCGCGGCCTGGCCGCCGAGCACGCCCTGTGGCGCGGCGACCCGGAGACGGCGCTCGAACACGCCCGCGCGGGGCTCGACGTCATCCTCCCCAACGACCCCGCCGTGATCCGGCTCAGCGGCACCGCCCTGTGGGCGCTGACGGACCTGGGCCGCGCGGAGGAGGCCGACGCCTTCCTGGAGCGGGCCAGGGTGCCCGCCGCCGTCGGCCCCGGCTCCGTCCGGCGGGGCCCTCTCGGTCCGGAAGGGCTGGCCTGGCTCGCCAAAGCCGAGGCCGAATGGCACCGCGCGCACGGCCGCTTCGACGTCGCGGCGTGGCGAGCGGTGGTCGAGGCCTTCGACTTCGGATTCGTCTACGAGGTCGCGCGCTCGCGGTGGCGGCTGGCCGAGGCGCTGCTCGTCGAGGGCGACCGCGCCGACGCGTTGAAAGAATGGAAGCTCGCCGTCGAGGCCGCCGAGTCACTGGGCGCCCGGCCGCTCGGCGCGGCCCTGGCGGAGCTGGGACGCAGGGCGCGCTTCACCTCCACACCGCCGACCCTGCTCACCGCCCGAGAGCAGGAGGTGCTCGCCCTGGTGGCCGAGGGCCTGCCCAACCGCGAGATCGGCGAGAGGCTGTTCATCGCGCAGAAGACGGTGAGCGTGCACGTCTCCAACATCCTGGGCAAACTGGGCGTCTCCTCCCGCACCCAGGCCGCCGCCGTGGCCCACCGGGACGGTCTCGTCTGACCCGGGTGGATCCGCGTGGGCCGCATGGCTCAGGTGACCTCGGCAGGGCCGGCCGATGGCGTGACCCGCGCCGGTACGGCCCTTGACCGGCGTGACCCGTGGTCGGTGCGGCCCGCGACGGGTGGCCTGCGGCCGACGTGTTCTGCGACGTCGTCCCGTGAGTTCAGGCTCTGCCCTGGCCGCTGCGCGCGGTCAGGGCGAGGTCCCGTACGACCTGGATCAGCTCGGCCGGATCGAAGGGTTTCGTGAGGTAGGCGTCGACCCCGATCCCGAGGCCCCGCCGCTTGTCGTCCTCCTGTGCCCGCGCGGTGATCAGGACCACCTTGATATGGCTGGTCCCCTCGTCACCCCGCAGCCTGGTGGCCGTCATCCAGCCGTCCAGCCTGGGCATCATGACGTCCAGAGTGATGACGTCTGGCATCACGTCCAGCACCCGATCCAGGCAATCCTGCCCGTCGGAGGCCGTGTCCACCTGGAACCCCTCCAGGGTCAGGTTGACCGCGATGAGCTGCCGGATGACGTCGTCATCATCCACTACCAAGACCTTGCCGAGAACCTCTCCCACGGCGTGAGGCTAACTCCTCTCTCCCGTCCACGCGCGGCTTTCCGAAGATGTGTACGCGTAACCGTCACCGCGTGACGGGCTTCCCAGGGCCGAGCCCTCCCCTCTGCGTCCCCGGCGGCATCGCGGCCACCCCGAGTCGTCAAACGCGTCCGACGAAGCGGCTCCAGGACCTGCTTGCCCAGCACAGCGGCAAGTGCCTGGACGCGGACGGTGCCGGCAGGGCCGACGGCGCCAACGTCATTCAGTGGACATGTCAGCCGCAGTCCAACCAGCAGTGGCGGCTCGTCTGAAACGACGACTCCGTACCATCCGTTCTTCGAACTTCGGGTAGGAGCTTTGTGGCCGGATAGCTCTGGGCGATTCCGGCCACAAGGTGTTCGCGATCGGTTAGATTTCTCCGCTGCGAATGCCTGTCAGGAAGTTGTTCCAGGCCGTGGGGGAGAGGGTCAGTGCAGGGCCGGCAGGGTCCTTGCTGTCGCGGACGGCGACGAGACCGGGCAGGTTCGTCGCCACTTCCACACAGTCGTTGCCGCCACCGCTGAGACTGGACTTGCGGAACTCGGCGTCGGACAGGTCAGGGGAGATCATGGCTGCTCCTCACTGCGGCTATGAATGCCGCAGACTTCTCGGGGGACAGGCAGACGTCGCGAAGGCGCTCAAACTTTAGGGTAAGTCGGAGCACCTGGTCGGATGCTTCGACGTAAACGTCTCCGCTGGAGCATTCGGTGTAGCCCACTTCCGGGTCATCGTCGCTGAAACTCAGTACGGAGAAGGCGCCTTCCAGGCCGCTGTGTGCGCCGACCGCAGTGGGGAGGACCTGGATTGTGATGCTGGGCCAATCGGAGACCTGGAGGATGTTGTTGAGCTGGCGGACCATGAGGCCGGGCGATCCGACTGGGCGGCGTAGCGCGGCCTCGTCTATGAGGGCGTGCAGGGTTGGCGCACCTGGGCCGAGCAGGTTGATCTTTCGGGTCATGCGGGCGCTGACGTGCCGGTCGAGCTGTGTCTTGGTTAGCTCGGGTCGCGCTGCACGGATGACCTCATAGGCGTACTCCTCGCTCTGGAGCAGACCCGGGATCAGGATCGGCTCCCACTTGCGGATAGTCGTCGCCTCGGTTTCGAGCGCGATGTAGTAGCCGGTGAAGACATCCGAGTAGGCGGTCCACCAGCCACGTACGGCGGCGTCCTTGCAGAGCTGGATCAGTTCGCTCTTCGTCGCGAAGTCCGCGCGGTACAGGTCACAGGCGTTGGCGACGTCCGAGGGGGTCACTGTGATCCGCGCGTTCTCAACCCTGTTGAGCTTGGATCGGCTCCACCCAAGCGGGCGAGCTGCCGCCTCGGGCGTGAGCTCGGCTTGCTCCCGGAGTCGTCGTAGTTCACGGCCCAGACGACGCTGCCGGACTGTGGGGCTCTTCGTCATGCTGCTCAGTGTGCTAGGGATCCGGTAAAAAATCTATACGCACAGCGCTTGCGCGCTCGCACAGTGTAACTGCATGATGGCTCGACAACATCGCTACTTTGAATGGGGTGCCGTCGTGCTAGACCGCCACTCCGCGAGCGGAGCTGACCATGGTTGTTGAGCCTCTGTTAGGACTTCGCGGTTCGCGTGCCTCCGGAAGGCTCTTGCGTGCTGTGCTCTGGGGGCAACACAAAGGTTCCGAGGCTGGAGACGAGCTTGACGAGCCCCAGGTCGCGCAAGTAGCGAAGAACGTGACGGGCGGTGTTGTTTCCGACGTCGTAGTCACCCATGATCGCCACGATGCTCGGGATCTTGTGGCCAGGTGGCCACTCGCCACTGCGGATGCGCTGCTCAAACGTCTCGGCGATCTGCTCCCACTTGGGTCGGCCCGGCTCGAAATCGATCATGTTAGCGACCGTATTGGTTGCCAGCATGCCTGGGCGATATCAGACGTGCCTAGACGTGCCTAGGCACGCATGGACACGCATGGGCATGCCTACGAGATGTCCGCTTTGACTGCTCTCAAACAAACGGACCCGTCCGACGAGGCAAGCGTCTGGACGGGTCCTTGACCAGGAAGGGAGTCCTGATCCGTGAACAACCCTAGTACGCCAGTTCTCGACAAACAGGTGGTCGGCGGCTGCGGCTGTTTCGCTGAGGTGCCGCCGCTGCCGATGGGGTGTGCGACCTGCGGGCATGCCCCCTACGCGCACGGCTGCCCTGATCGGCCCGCCGATCACGAGTACGCCCAACCCTCAGGTGACCTGCTGGAGGTCCGGTTGCGGGCCCGTCGTACCGGAGACCGTTCCCTGCGGTGCTTCGAGCCCGTCCCTGCGACCTCGGCTGCCGTGATCCCCGTTCAGCGGTCCGTTGAGGTGGTCGCGCCGGTATCCGTTCGGCGGTGTGCCGGGTCGGACCCGGTCGAGGGGGCTGCGGCGGCAACCGAGCGGTGTCGTCCCGAGCGGACCCCGGCCGTCGAACCGCCCGTACCGGTGTCGTCGCCTCGGCGGATGCCCTGTCGCTCGCGTCCGGCGTCGCCGTCAGGGGCCGCTCTCACTGGGCCGCCCCGGCTCGGAGGTGGACGCCATTTGGTGTCTCGCTTCGGGCGAAGAACCACCTGCGCACCGAACCGCTCAGCGGTCACTCCGTCTTCGTGCCGGTCACCTGATCGGTACGGCGAACCCCTCCAGAACCGTCCCTGTTTCATGAGGCAGGCCCGCCCCACGCTGGAAACGACCGGGCGGGCCCTTGATCGGATCGAGGTCCAATCAGTGACAGATGGTAGTTCCACCCACCCAGAGCCCACCAGCCCCACGACGACGATTCCCGGCTGGCGGCTGATCCTCAGCGACGCCGGACGGCTGTGGGCCAGCCGCGAGAAGCCCTTCTCCCCGGCGGCCACCAACGCCGGGGCGGAGAGGACCGTCGACGCCGACGACCTGGAGGCGTTGCGGGCCGAGACCGACCGGCAGGAGACCTTCGCCCGCGAGGCGGACGAGCAGGCAGCGAAGGAGGAGCAGGCGGCACGCGAACAGCGGACGCGGCAGGCTCCTGCCCCGGACGAGAGGGAACAGCGGATGCGAGAGCGACAGGCGGCGGAGCGGGAGCAGGCCAGGCAGGTGATCTCATGATCCGCCGCTGCCTGTCCGCCGCCAGGGGCCGTCACCGCGACGGCCAGGCCGTCATCGCGGTGCCGCGCTACACCTGGGATCACGAGGCCCGCGCCGAGGCCGCGATGCTGCAGGCCACCCGCCCAGGCTGGTCGGTGCTCTACGGCACCGGAAGCCGCCTCTTCCACGCCATCGCCACCTGGCCCACCCCGGAGCCGCTGATCATCTGCGACCGAACCCTGGAGGGGTTGAAGACCCAGATGTACGAGGCCGAAACGGCCGTCCTGCACCGCTGGGCCCTCACCTCCAGCTCGGTCACCATCGGCCACTTCTGACGAACGGGCACGGCGGCCCCCCTTCCCCGATCCAGGGGCCGCCGTGCCGCCCACGACATACCGCGCGAAGGCGAAACATCGCCGTACATCGCCGAGGGAAGCCATATGGAACAGGCCCGGCGGGAACTTAAGAGCGCTGAGAGCGAACTCGCCCTCCGCTGTACGCGCGCATCGAGCCGATCCTGTCGGATAACGACCTCTTCGAGCGCAAAGCGACAAGGTGGGCGTCACGCGAACACGCCAGGGCTGATTTCTGCGAGGTCGTTCGGCATGTAAAGGCGAAGGGGATTTCGGGCCTGAGCCGCCGCGAGGCACTTGGGAACCTGCCCGCCGCAGAGGAAATTGCTCGATAACTCAACGCTGCGGCCGTCCAGCGCTATATAGCTATCTAGCGAAGGGGAGTCAGCTGCCGGTCGCCGTTCGTAGGGGGCGTCTCATGGCCAAAGCGCGCCAGAACAGGCGTGCCAAACCGGGTCGAGCCGATGCGACTCCCGCCCCTCGGGCCGAGGAGGCCGAGCCGGCCAGGTCGGGGCGATGGAAAGCCGCGTGGGCGTGGCTGGCGGGAATCCTCAGCGCGGTGATCATCGCAGTAATCGGTGTCGTGTTCACCGCTTGGTTCAACGCACGCGGACCCGACGCGGTCGACCGGATCAGCGGGGAGCCTCCGATCAAGGTCGGCCACGTGGCCGTCGACCACTCCACGCAGGACACTGCCCTGAGAGAGCCGGTGACCGACCCCGGAGAACGAGCGGTTCTGCTGAGCAGCGCGTCCGGGTCGCGCCATGACGCCGTCATGGCGCGCCATCACCGGGCACCTCTCGAAAAGACGGATGTCACCGTCGTCCTCGTCGGGAACCGCAGCAGCCTACGCATCGTCGACATCAAGCCGCGCGTCCTCGACCGCAAGCCGGTCTCGGACGGCGCGCTGCTGGTCTACACCCCCGCCGGCGGAGAGGTCGACACCATCGAACTCTCCGCCGATCTCGATGAGCCGGCTCCCCGCTTCGCTACGGGCAAGGACCCGGACACCTCGTATTTCAGGAAGAAGCAGATAGACCTGAAACGGGGTGAGCGGGTCACGCTCTCCATGTCGGTCAAGGGCACGGCGGCGTACTACGAGTTCGATCTCCTGGTCACCGTGCTCGCGGAGGACCAGACCGAGCAAATTACGATCAAAGGGCCAGACAACAACCCGTTTCGGGTAACCGGCATTGCCGACGCCTACCGTACCTACTACACCCTCTCCCCGCTCCGTGGCTGGCAGCCGACCTCTCGTAACCAGGCATGCGTGATCGAGCGGAAGATCCAAGAGAGCAAAGGGTGCTGACCGTGCACGGGCGTCGCTCGGTCGCGGTTCTGTTCGCGGTGGTGCTGGCGGCCTGCTCGACCGCGGTAGCGGACACTCCGCGGCTCCCGCTCGTGCCCGTCGAGTGGCGTGCGGCGTGGTCGGTCCCCGCGGACGCCGACACCGGTGAGCTGTTCTCCGAGACTCCGCGCTACGCCGTGTCCGACCACGCGATCGCCGTGGCGACGCGCCAGGACACCGTGCGGATCCACGATCCGCGCACAGGCGAGCTCCGGCGCACCATCCCCGCCGACCCGGCTCTCACCGCGCCCATCACCGGCGTGTGGATCGTGGCGAACACGCTGGTCGTGTCGAGAGGCACGCGGGACATCGTCGACCACGCCCTGAACGGCCACGACCTGACCACGGGCGCCGCGCTGTGGCGGCGCACGATCACCGTCTCCGATGATCATTCCCGGACGGAAGACATCGGTCTGTACCGGGGCCCGCGGATCATGGTGACCGAGCGCGGCATCGTGGTGTTGGAGCGGCGGGCCGAGCCTTTCGACATCCGTGCCCTTGATCTCCGGACCGGGGCGACCACGGCACGGATGACATATCCGCGGGGCTGCCACCTGCGAGGCGCGGCAACCGTCCGATCGGTGGCGCTGCTCAGCTCCTGCACGGGAGACGGGTATCGGCTCACCTCGATGGACCCGCGAACACTGCGGCACGGTTGGACGCGTCCACTGTCGTCCTCCTCGCCGCCGGGCGGAGACGCTGTGATGCGCGTTACGGCCAATGCGGAGGGATACGTTCACGCCTCGGTGGGAAACGATGATTTCTTCTACGGGGCAGACGGGCGCTTGCTGTCCACCGGTCCGGAAGCCATGAGGGTCGTGAACCCGAGCCGCTGGAGCCCGCCCTTGTTCGCCGGCTCGTACTCCGCGGCAGCCGACTATGGCGAGGGCCCCCTGAGAAACGAATGGCCGTTGCCCGCCTACCTGTTCTCCGTTGACCCCGAGACCGGACAACTCGGCGGATTGCCGCTCGACCTGCCCTACCATCGTGCGTCCCTTATCGGGGCGATCCGGGGTATGGCCTTCGTGCACAGCGATGTCCCCGGTGATGGCCGGATCACCGCGTACAAGCTGATCTACGGACTTGCGCGCGGGCCTGCCCGCTTCGGCGGTATCCCGGCGAGCACCTGGCCGGATGCCTGTGCCCTGCTTACCAGCCATGATCTGTCGGTCCTCGCGGACGACTACCGCGCAGTCCCCAGAGCGGACGATCCGGCGGGAACACCGCTGCCGAAGCCGGCGAAATGCGACTGGATACCGCCCACGGACGACGGCGCCGTCGTCTCGCTCTCCGTCGAATGGGTGTCCTCGTCGAACGCGGGCGCTCGGAAGCTCTTCACCGCCGAGGTCGGCGCCATCAAAGAGGCGGACGCCTTCGATCCCACCACGGAGAGCCCGGGCTTCCTCTCCTATACCGTGGCCGAGACGAACGGGTTCTACGGTGCGACGATCATCAACGTGGGCCCCGTCATCGTCCGGCTGAGATCGCTCTCCCGACAGGCGGTGCGACTCGTCTCCCCGTCGCTGCAGGGCAATCTGCTCGCACGGTATCAGCCAGGCGTCCGCGCTTCCGGCCCCGCGCGCGCGAGCGGCTGGAACCATCCGACCGACGCGATCGTCTATGCCGAACCGGTGGTGGTCGGCGGTGTCGTCTACGCCACAAGTGGCGATGGCACGGTGTCCGCGCTGGACGCCGCCACCGGCGTGATGCGGTGGCGCTTCCAGACAGGCGGTTCCCTGGTGGTCGATCACGTGGTGGTGGATGGCACTGTGTTCGTGGCGAACACTTTCGGCAGGCTGGTCGCGTTGGACGCCGCCACCGGCCGCGTGAGATGGAGCCGCAGGATCGATGTGATCAGCGACCTCGTGGCCGCGGCCGGTCGCCTCTACGTCTGGGCCAAGAAGTCCTTCCTTTCGACGAACGCCGAGGTCGTCGCGCTGAACGGTGCCTCCGGCAAGAGGCTGTGGAGCTTCCAGCCCGAGGGCTATGTCCTCAACCCCGATCCCGTGCTGGTCGGCGAAGTCGTCCATGTCGGCAGCGACCATGGCATGGTGTACGCGCTGGACGCCGGCTCGGGGGCCCGGAAGTGGCGCTTCCGGGTCGGCGGAGAACGAGATCACACTTATCTGGTGCGGGCCGGAGGGGTCGTCTATACCGCGAGTTCCGATGGCGAGGTACACGCGTTGGAAGGCTCCTCGGGGAAAGTCCGATGGAGCTCAAGAATCGACGGTCTTGTCGATTTCCGCATGGTGGTGGCCGACGGGGCCGTGTACCTCGACAACAAGGACGGCGCGACATACGCACTGGACGCCGACTCCGGCACGCGGTTATGGAGCTTCCAGACCGAGGGCGATAGGTCGAGCTTCAAGTGGGATGTCGCGGCGGCCCGGGGACTCGTATACGTCAGCGACGACAGCAGGCTGTACGCACTCGACGCCGCCACCGGCGCGGCGCGATGGAGCTTCCCGGTGGGCAAGGGCTTCACCTCCGGTCCCGTGGCGGAAGGCGGGAGCATTTATGTCGGACACAGCGGGGGAACGCTTCACGCGCTCGACGCCGCCACCGGCGCGGTGCGATGGAGCTTCCAAACCGGCGGCACCATCGAAACCAGACCGGTGGTGACAGGTGACTTCGTGTACGTCGGCAGCGCGAACGGCAACGTGTACGCATTGCCCACGGCAGGCGGTTAGTGTCTCGCGCCAGAAATTCGCTGTGGACATCGGGCGAGTGGGTCGAGGATCTCGTCAGCGGCCTCCTTCCATACGAACGGCTTGGGGCCGGCGTTCCAGTCGGTGATCCAGGCCCGGATGTCCTTCTCCCGGGTCCGGACGCTCTTGTGGGCCCCGCAGCGGATCTTCTGTTCGGTCAGGTAGCCCGAAGCCTGCCGCCTGAAATCGATGTTCACGTTCATGGGGAATCCCAGCATGGCGGTAGGTAGAGCATGAGCCGACGCCGATAACATGTCGCCAAGGTCGGGACCGGCCATCTATGTTGCAGCCCATGGCAAATATCTCCATGACGGATCGGTGCGACTGCGGTGCGGCGGCCGGCCCACTGGGCATGTGCGTGGATTATTACCACGGGATCCTGGCCGAGGAGCAGTCGGATCCGCAGATGTACAAATGGCACGGGCCCGTGGTCATGACATATCTTCTGCAGCATCCTTCCAGAGCCCATGAGAAATACCTCGACGGCCAGTTTCGCCAGTTGCAGCTCTACGTGGATCAGGGCCTTGACGCGTGGCTCCGCCTGTCGGCTCATCAGGTGGCACGGAACAACCACCGGGCACGCCTGGGCTATGACATGACACTGTTGGCGGCATACGCGCCGCTCCCGAAGGGTGAACCTTCCGGCTTCCGCGCCTCGTTCAGCGGGATGCCGTTCAGGGACGGCAGTTTTGTGTTCGACGGACATCCGGCGTACGGGGATCACATCAAAGCCATCGCCGAAGCGACGGTGGAGTCCTGGAGATCCGTTCAGAGCTGATGCTCGAAAGTCGGCGTGAGGGGTGCGTAGACATCGGCCGAGCGCATCAGAGCCCTGACCGGTAGACGGTCGACGCAGCACGACAAGTTTTGGACAAGCCGGCGTGGCTAACGTGCACCGTAGCTAAGTCGGGAGCCGCCATGCCTTCTTCAGCGCCAGTCGGTCCGCGAATTCGTCTGGGCAGCGGAGATGGCAGCTCTTTCCACATGGCATGCGGAGTATTGATCGCGTTGATTGGCGCGGTGGCAGCCTTCGCCTTCAACGCGATCTACGCGAGGGGCTGGATCGATCTGGAGGTTTATCGAGAAGGCGGAGCAGCGGTACTGCAGCGTACCTCTGTCTACAGCTTGATCGTGGGTGACAATTGGTTGAAGTTCAGCTATTCGCCGTTCGCGGCGATGCTGTTCACACCTCTCGCGTTGGTGGGAATGGAGGCCGCCGTCGCCCTATGGGTGCTGATCTCCATACTCGCCCTTGAGGTTTTGATATGGATTCTCGTCGGTCGCGCTGCGGTGGGGCGCCATAGCCGCCGGACTGCCCGTACGTTGTTGGTCGTTGTCGCGATGCTTCCCTTGTATCCGGTGACGCTGACGTTGTGGAATGGGCAGATAGGTATCATCCTGCTACTGGTGATAGTTGTAGACCTGACGCACGGCAAAGAGAAGTGGCGGGGCATAGGAACGGGAGTCGCCGCCGGCGTCAAACTCACCTCGCTGATATTCATCCCCTACCTTCTCGTCACGCGTCGCTTCCGGGCCGCCCTGATGGCGGGCCTCGGTTTTCTCGGCACGGTGGCCCTCGGATTCCTGGTGCTGCCGGCTGATTCACGTGATTACTGGGGTGGTGAATTTCTCGACACGCAACGGGTGATCGCCGGGCAGGGGGTGAATTTCTTCAATCAGTCGCTTCGCGGCATGCTCATGCTCGTGTCCGGCTCCTGGCCCACCGTGCCCCTCTGGCTCGCCCTGTGCGCGGTGGTCGGCGCGGGTGGACTTTGGGTCGCCGCACGGACCGCGAAGGAGGTGGGAGAGCTCGCCGGAATCACCGCCTGCGCCATCGTGGGACTACTTGTCTCACCCGTCTCCTGGCCACACCACTGGGTCTGGTGCGTACCGCTCCTGGTGCTCTGGGCGCAGCGTGCTCAGCGCGTGGACTCCACGCTTGAGAAGGTGGGTGTGGGGCTCTTGTGGTTCGTCTTTCTGCTGCCCGGATATATCGTCCTGGCGACGCTTTTCATATATCCGTCCCACGTCGGAACGTGGCTGATGTCGCTGACGGGTAGTTACGTGCTCGGTGGACTGTCGATATTGCTGGCGCTTGCGGTTCGTTTCGGCCGAAGCGATTGGCGGCGAAGAAGGCACGGGTCGGTCGACGGCTAGGACCTTCGAGGGGCAGGAGAATACGGCCTGACCTGGGCGTGAGTCGGCAATCGGTTGTATGGCCACGGCATACCGCGCTGTATCCGGGATCAGTTGTTCGCCGTCAAGGCCGCGCGTGCGGCGGTGAGGATCTCCTCGGAGAGAGGGGAGCCCTTGGTGGCCCGAGCCAGGACGAGTGCGCCGAGCATCGTGGACAGCCGGACGAGGCCGTCCTGGTCTTCGGTGGCGAGCCGCTCGGCGAAGTCGCTTACGCCTTCGGCGTAGACGCGGTGGGCTTCGCGATCACCGAGCTCCCGTGCCATGTCGGTGGCGAGCCCGGCGACGGGGCAACCGTCCGCAGGGTTGTCGCGGTGCTCGACGGAGAGGTAGGTGTCGATCAACGCCTGCTGGGCGGCGTGCGACTCCGGTCCTGTCGTGCGGTGCCGGGCGAACTCGTCGAAGGCGTGGGCGGTGGCCTCGTCGACGAGTGCCTCCTTGGAGGCGAACTGCTTGTAGAAACCACCGTGGGTCAGACCGCACTCCTTCATGAGGTCGGCGACGCTGACCTGCGTGCCTCGTTCGCGGAACAGCCGGGAGGCGGCTTCCACGACCCGCTTGCGGTTCTCCTGCGCTTGCGCCTGCGACACGCGGCCCATCGGCCACCTCCCAAGTTGGATGTCGGTTGACATCTATCTTACCCTTCGGTTTAGATTATGGATGTAATCTAAATTCGGGACTCGGTCATCGGAACCGTCCACGACGCTGGGAGCAAGCATGGAACTGAAGGACGCGGTCGCAGTGGTCACCGGCGCCAACCGGGGGTTGGGTCGCCAACTGGCCATCCAGCTCCTGGAACGTGGAGCGAAGGTCTACGCGGCGGCCCGCCGCCCCGAGAGCGTGGACGTGGTCGGTGTCATCCCGCTCCGCCTGGACGTGACCGACGAGGAGTCGATCCGAGCCGCGGCCGGCGTCGCCTCCGACGCGACGCTGCTGGTGAACAATGCCGGGATCTTCACCGGCACCCCCCTGGTCGCCGGTGATCTGGACTCGGTGCGGTTGGAGATGGAGACGAACTTCTTCGGGCCGCTCGCCGTGACGCGGGCCTTCGCTCCGATCATCGAGAGCAATGGCGGCGGCGCCGTGCTCAACGTCCTGTCCGTGCTGTCCTGGCTGCACCCGGCCGGCTCCGGGGCCTATTCGGCGGCCAAGTCCGCCGCGTGGGCCCAGAGCAACGCGATTCGCGAGGAACTGGCACCTCGCGGCATCTCCGTCTCGGCACTGCACGTCGGGTACATGAACACCGACATGGCCGCCGACGTTCCCGCCGAGCGGAAGACCGACCCGGCCGAGGTTGCGGCCCAGGCCCTGGATGCCATCGAGAAGGGCCTTCCCGAAATCCTCGCCGACGAGATCACCCGGCAGGTCAAGCAGAACCTGGCCGCGACGCCGACCCCGGTCTGAGGCGCAGCCCGCGGCGCCCGTCACACGTTGCCTTCGGTGGCGTCGACCCGACTAGGAACTCGTCTTCTCACCGGATACGGCCGGAGTCCATGTCGAGCCTGCTCGGTCTGGTTCGGCGGTGGGGAGTCGGCGGGTCGCGGAACCGGACCTGAAGCTCTCTGGGCCTCGTCAGGGGAGGCCGTACCGCTGCTTGATCATTTTGGCCTCCTCCTCGCTCACCTGGAGGGGGGTGACGGCCAAGGTCCTTCGCAGGTCGGAGATGATCTTCTCGCCCGCGCCCCGGACCCGAGTGCGGTGCTGAACGAGCTGGGCGTCGAACTTCTTGGCGGCCGGTCCCGTCCACACCCTGCCTTCGTGAAAGTCCCGGTACGGGGGGTCGATGCCGCTCTCGATCTCCTGGACCAGCGGCTCGACCGTTCGGAGGGCCTCTCCCAACGCCGCGTGGAGCGGATTGGGCACCAGCTTGGCCATGAGATCAGTCCTCCTTCGGAGTGGAGGTCTTCGGTGTCGGGGACGGTGCGCTGGCGTCGGTGAGCAGTTTTGGAGCGATCAGCTTCATGAGCGCCAGCACATCGGCGGCGTTGTCCCGTCCCTCGGCGCCGATCTCCATTTGGATGCTTATCTCAGCTTCGCCACGCACCAGCAGCGCGTATGCGTCGTTGGTTTCGCTGTCCAAGGGCTTGAAGTAAGAGCCGACAACCCCAGGCAATATCTCCGGCAACGGCAAAGCCCCATCTTCGATCTGCTCCTCAACCGCCTCTGGGTTTCCTGCCGGCGTGAGTCTGATCTGCAGCACTTTCGGCTGCTCGCCCTCGCGCTGGTAGATCGCACAGCTTCCGTCTCCAAGTCCTCCTGCGCTCGTGAGGTCGAAGAAGCCACGGACCAGTGGATTGCGCACCCCGGTCATCAACTCCACCGCCTTCAGCGGGACGTGCTCGCAGAGGTACGGTGCGGCGGCCACCGTCGGCATCGGACTGCGATCGACCGGCATCTCATCGCTCTGGCAGGCCGTCAACGTAGCCAGGGCGCAAGCCAGCGCACTGGTTACGGCGAATGCTTTTCGCATCACGACCCGTACAGGGCGAAGCCGTCAGTGAATCCCTGATTCAGACGAATCTTTACATCCACCCAGGGTTTTCCTGCTAATCCCTGGTCGAGCCAGTGCTCGTAGGCATTGATCCGTCGGTCCTTGTCGGTGATGTTGGTAGCTGTTTTGTCGGTCATCTCGTCCCTGGTCATGAGGGTCTGGCCGTCGTCCTTGAGGAAGTTGTTGGGGTTGTCGCGGGGGTCATCCCCCTTCTTCAACCCTTCCAGGCTGGCCCAGGGGTGGTTCTGGCCGGCGGGCTCGACGGAGCCGAAGAGGCCGTTTTTAAGCATGGCCTGTACGGTGAGGTCATGTACAAGCCTTCGGGTCTTGTTGACAACGTCATTGGCCTCAATGGTGGCATTATCCTGCGCCTTTCCCTTGGCTATTTCTTCCACTACCCCGCTCCAGGCTCCGATGACACCAGCGGCGACTGGCCAGGCCCCCTGTTGGGGGATGGCGAGACCGGTATTGACCGCAGCCAGGAAAATTTTCATGTTGCGCTGCTGTGCCTCGTCCAGATCCTTGCCTTCCTTGATCTTCGCGAGGCCCGCCGCATCGGTGATCATTCCGAAACCTGTCCCAATCACCATGGCATTGGTCAGGAATTTTTTGTCGCCCCGACCAGCAGCCATCTCAGTGGCGCCGTGATTAAGGAGCAAGCTGGTGAATGCCGTCTGAGCAGCTAAAACAGGGGCGAATGCCTTGGAATCTGTGAACGTCTCCTTCATCACCTGACGTAGTTCCCCCATTTTGAACTCTGCGCCCCAAGGGTCAGGTCCCGGTGTGGCGAGGTTGTCAGCACTTCGTACTCCGAACGATTCGGGGTCGCGGCCGCGCTGAGCGATGTAGTTGATGTCGCTGATGTAACCGGCCAGGATGCGCCCCGTCGAGGCCGCGTTCACCAAGGAGTCGGCGAGCTTGCTTTCCTTGATCCGTACGGCTTCCAGGTGGATGGCCTCCGAGGCGAGCTTGGCCGACAGGAAGCCGCGTGATGGGTTCTGTGGTGAGCCGTCGTGGTCGCGGAAGGTGAGCGTCGCGGCTTCCAGTGCCTTGCCCAGGGCCACGCCGTCGTCGCCCAGGCGTCGCTCGGTCAGGAAGCGTTTCAGCATGGTCGGGTCGCCTGCGAAGAAGTCCTGGGCCGCCACCGGATCACGGCTGAGCCCTTCCAGCAGGGCCACCATGACACGCGGATCCAACATCACCCTTCCGCGATCGGCGGCCTCGATCTTTTTGGCGGTGGCGAGGAGGAAGGCGGTGCTGAAGGTGCCGTGCTTGAGGGCCGCCGCCATGGCATAGCCCTTCTCCCAGCCGATGTAGCCGGTCGTCCGGCCGACTTCGAGGTCGGACAGGAGCTCCTTGTGCCAGGCGTCACCCAGACGGGGGGTCGCCGTACCGAGGGTTTTTCCGAGGGCGGCCTGCAGGCGCTCAGCCTTCTTGTCGTCCTTGCGCTTCGCGGTCTCGACCATCAGCTCGCGGAACCTCGCCGTGCCCAGCGCGGTCATCAACGTGACGGCGAACGTCGCGTCGCCCGTTCGCTTCTCCAGCCCTTTCAGGAGCTTCTCGTCGATCTCACCGTCTTCGGCGGTCTTGCCGAGACCGAGGGTCGCCGCGTAGACGTTCGGGTCCCGATTAGCCTTGCCGTACAGCGCCTCGTCGAAGGCGGCCAGCCCGCTGGGCGCCTCGGTGGCGGCACCCCACTCGGTGAGCTTGGTGCTGATCGTCTCGTTGCGACGTCGCAGGTCGGGGCGACTGGTTTCGATCCAGCTCTGCATCTCGCGCAGCGCGCCCAGTCCCGAGGCGTCCAGGTCGAACCGTTGCAGGGTACGGCGGATCTGCGGTTCGTTGCGTCCGAGTGCGTCCTGCGCCCGGCCGAGCCCTCGCTCGAAGTCGTTCATCCGCTCGGGGTCGATCCCCGAGTACTCGCCGTTCACGCTCGGAGTCGGAGTCGCCGGGGCTCTGTGCGGTGCGGGGGAGGGGACAGCGGGAGCGGGTTGAGCGGTGCCGGTCGGCTGGGCGGTGTCGGTCGGTGGAGAGGGAGACCGCTGGTCAGGGGCGGACTGGGGAGAGGGTGAGGGTGTGGGATACGGATGGGTCATGAGGGCGCTGGACTCCGGCTTGGTCCGTGAAGGTGACAGCTCCAGCGGACATATTAATTTCAATCCGCCTATCCCGCCAAGATATTTCCTAAAATGGACATAATTGATAATTGTGTCGCTTTGAAATAGGTGCTTGCCGGGTGTAAGTGCTCACAGCTCCTCGGCCTGTGTCGCCGCTCGGACGGACTGTTTCGCCGTGCTCGGGGAGGTGGTGCTTCACGAGTTATCCCCAGAATCGGGTTCGGCTCGTTGGCGATCGCTCCATCCCGCTGATCCTGGGGCCTCGATCCTTCATCGAGCCCAAGGAGGGCGTGCGTGATCACGGCACTCGTCACCGTCACCATCCTCTCGGCGGCCCTCGCGGGAAACTCGCCCTTCCCCGCGCCCCGCCTTTCCCCGGAAGCCTGCGAGACCTGGGGCCACCTTCTCTCCTTTCCTCCGATCGCCCCGCCGGGCGGCACCCAGCACCTGCTGGTGGAAGAGGATTTCCTGCCGGAGAAGATTCGCATCGCTCTCTCCGCCATCTGCGCGCCCTGGGCGCTGCTCTCGCCGGATGCGGGTGGCGGCGGATCGACATCCCCGCAGGGCTCCTTCTCACAGGGTTCCCCTGCCTCGGCCTCCCCGCAGGGCTCCTTCCCGGCCTCGGCTGCGAATCCGGTCCTGGCCTCGGTTCTGGGTGCGGTCGGCGAATGGCCGCCCGAGTTGCCGGGAGCGGATACCGGCTCCACTGCCCCTTCTGGTCCGGAGGCGGGAGGGGCAGTGGAGCCGGCGGCCGACTCAAGTGACAAGGGAGACGCCTCGGCCTCCTGGATGAATTCGGAAACTTGGGCGGGACTGAGAGATCCCCGGGCCTCCTCTCGGCCGGAGTCCTCGCGGGCGCGCGCCAAACGGCCGCAGCGCCCTTCCGGGGGACGAAAAACGCCCTCCGATCGCAGGGCGGTGCCTCCACGTGGAGCGGCGTCTTCCCGTGGGGTGGCGCCCCCGCGCGGGGTGGCGTCCTCCCCAGGGAAGGCCCTCTCCGGTGGGCGGATGGCACCTGCGCGAGGGAGAGCGGTGTCCTCGCGCGAAGGTGTCCAGGGCCTGCGGGGTCGGATCGCGGCCGCCGCCGCGCTCCGCCAGGTCGGCAGGCCGTACGTCTGGGGTGGCGGTTCGATCGCGGGTCCGACCGGCGGGGGCTTCGACTGCTCCGGGCTCGCCCTGCACGCCTGGGCCAGGGCGGGAGCCAGGCTCACCCACTACACCGGCACCCAGTTCAGACAGGGCCGCCGGGTGGCCTTCTCCCGGCTCCGCCCGGGAGACCTGGTCTTCTTCGGCGGAGGCGGCGGAGACCCCACCCACGTGGGCGTCTACGTCAAGGGCGGCGTCATGGTCCACGCCCCCAAGACCGGCGATGTCGTCAGGACGATCGACTTCACCGCCTCGCCCTACTACCTCTCCCGCTATCGAGGCGCCGTCCGCCCTGTCCCGCGCTGACTCGCCCCGCCCGGCCTACCTGATCTGCCCCATTCCGCGCCGACTCACCTCGTCAGCCCTGCCCCATCCGTCCCATCTCGCGCTGACTTGCTCCGCTCGCCCGACCTCGTCCGCTCCACTCCGAGCCGACTCGCCCCGTCCGGCCCAGGCCGCACTCGATTCGCCTCCGTCTCGGAGATCACTCGCCCGCCCAACCGAGTGTCGGTTCCCCCCAGGATGCTGGTAATGTAATCACGCGTTGGCCCCCTTAGCTCAGGGGATAGAGCACCGGCCTCCGGAGCCGGGAGCGCAAGTTCGAATCTTGCAGGGGGCACACAAGCCAGGCCAGCCCGAATGTGGGTTGACCTGCAGGTAGAACGCCGAAACGGGCGGGACTCCAGTCTCACGGAGTCCCGCCCGTTCTCATTGGCGCTCACCAGTTGTGGACCAGCTGTGGACCAGATCTCACGGGGTCAGCACGGCCTCTATGCGACGATTGTTCTGATCTTGGCGGCCATCTAGGCACTTGGCGTAGCGCTTGAGGAGCACTTCTACGCTGTTGCCCGCACGGGCAGCTACCTCGGTGGCGTCCACCCCTGCGTTGAGCCAGGTGGACAGCGCCGCGTGTCGTAGGTCGTAGGGCCGTCTGGCCAAGGGAGAGGCCACCTGCTGAGGGGTGAGGGCGAAATAACGCGCCTCCCTCCACACCCGCGCGTAGGTGGAAGCGCCCAGCACGCCGTCACGCTCGTTGCGGAACAGACGTCCGTCGGAAGCGGCCCCGAACTCGTCCAGGTGAGCGCGGAGCATGATGACCAGTGCAGGCGGGATGGGAACCTCTCGGACGGCTTTCACGTCACGCTGCTTCAAGCCGCGCAGGTCATGAACCGTGCCCGTGTCTGTCCACTGCTTTCCGCTGCTGGGACGGGTCTTGGCCAGGGTGAGCAGACCCCACCCTTCCCCGGGAAGGTGGCAGTCGTCTTGCCGTAGCCCTACGGCCTCGGCAGGCCGGACACCCGCGAAGTAGAGCGTGGCGTAGAAGGCCACCAGGCGGCGACCCCGGGCACGGTGCCAGCTCCCAACGTAGGACACGGAGGCGAGCAGTTCCCGAGCCTGTTCGGGGTTGACGACAGCGCGCCTGTCTACGGCATCGTCTTTGGCGATCTTCTTCTGTTTGATCCGCTTGAGCGGATTCTCCTTGAGTTCGCCGAGATCAATGCCGTATTCCAGCGCTGTGTTCAACCCCCGGCGACGGCGGGCCGTGGTGTCGGCGGCGGCGGTTCGCCGGTCCAGGGTGAGGCTGAGGGCCTCGCTCACGCGGCGCGCAACGATGGGGTCGGCCATATCAGCGAGAGGGAGCGTGGACTTCCGGAGAATCCGCACGGTCGGTGCCAACTCAGCGGGTACGGCCTCGCCGTCCTCGCGGGGGATCAGCGCCCATTGCATGGCGGCGCGGATCTCCTTACGGGGCAGGTCGAGCGCCTCGCCGTCAAGCATTGCGAACGTGGTCACGGCCAAGCTGTCCACGATGCTCTCGCGGGTCTTCGCCGCGGCGCCGGGCCAGCGCATGGCGGTGTACTTGGCAGCGAAGTCGTACCAGCTCATAGGCGGATCTTCGGCTTCCGGGGCCAGCATGGAGGCGGGCAGGCCGGTCTCGGTGTCGAACAGCTCGCCCTTCTTCGCGGCCTTGAGTAGGTCGGCACGGAAGTTGTCGGCGAGTGCCTTGGTCAGGAACGCCTTGGACGTCGCTTCCGTGCCAACCTTCCATCGAAGCTGGTAGGGCTTGGCGCGCCCCTTTCGGTTGCGGATGCTCCACACCACCACGTCGTGGGTCAACATGGATGCCCTTCCTTACGCTGCAGTGTTCTCAAAGGTGCTGAGCCAGGTGTCCAGGTCGGTGCGTCGGATCTTGCGCTTGCCGTTCGGAAGCTTGAGGGACTTTGGGCCACGGCCGGTGTGCAGCCAGCGGTAAAAGGTGGATTTGGGTACGTCGATCTCGTCAAGAACCTCTGCGATGGTGAGCATGTTCTTGGCTCGCGTCGCCATGGTCGTGGCTGCCTTTCGGGCGTCGTGATCGGTGGTGTGTGAAGTCCTCGGTGGGTGTTTGGTGGCTTGCCGTCGAGGATGTTCAGACGCAGCAGGGGAGGGGTAGCCGTACCAGCCGTACCAGCCTCGTTTTGGCTGGTCAGGGCTGGTACGGCTTTTTCGGTGGTACGGCTCAAGCCGTACCAAGATCGGGGAGTGGTACGGCTTGAGCCGTACCAGGCGGCAAGTCGTACCGCTCCTGAGCTGCGGAATTGAGGCTGGTACGGCTGGTACGGCTACCCCTGCCGAAGGAGAGCACTTCGCCGTCCTCGGGCAGGTCGATGGCGGGGCAGTAGCGCGCCCAGGCGTCGAGGAAGTCGGCGCGCTGGTAGCCCTTGGCCTGCCCGTCGGGGAAGCGGGCGGTGGTCGAGCGGATGTTGTACTCACGCAGGATCGCGCCGAGCTTCATCGCGGTTAGACCGGTCGGCCCGTACTCGGCCCACGGTGCTTCAGGGTCGGCCTTGAGCCGTTCCAGCAAGGTCGCGGTGGGCAGAGCGGTATCGGTACCGAACGCGGCGCGGCAGTCGGCCAGCAGCCGAATCCGAGGTGAGGGCTGTCCCTGGTCGTCGGCCTCAGCGGTGAGGGCGAGCACCGCGGCGCGGGCGCGCTCGGGCCAGTGGCCCCCGGCGTGGTCGGCGACGGCGACCAGGGGTTCCCAGGTGTCGGCGGCGCGGTCTTCCACCGGCATGGGCGGTTCGGCCTGCTCCAAGGTGGGCAGGTCGGCGCGCAGCCACGCGGACAGGTCTTCGGCCAGCTGGCGCAGCAGAGGCCGGTCCCTGCGGTGCCGGTAGGGAGCGACGCTCTCACCGGGACCGCGCCGGCGCATGCGGACCACGACGGCGCGGTCTTCGATCGTGTCGGGCATCGCGCCGATTCCGGCGAGTGCGGCCATGGCGAAGGTCGGGATGGATTCCACGCGGCCGGTGTTGGCGTCGTAGCGCTTGGCCGGCCGATTGCGCTGGTGTCCGGCGTTCAGCAGCCCGCGCAGATCCTCATTCCCGTCCGCCTTCGGCCCGAAGATCGTGTCAGCCTCATCGACCAACATCGTGGGTGGGTCCTCGCTGATGGAGCGGTAGACTGCGGCGCTGCTGGAATTGACGGTGATGAACGGGTCATGACAGCACGCCTCGACCACGTCCAGCAGCCGGGACTTACCACACCGCTTTTCCGGGGCGCGGATCACCAGCCGGGGCGCGTGCGCCCAGGCGGGTTGGGCGTGGCTGGCGGCGATCCACAACACCACCGCATCCGCGGCCTGCGGGGTCGGCAGGATCACGTAGCGGGTCAGGGCGGCCAGCAGGGCGTCAAGCAACATCGCGCCGTGGCTGATGGGTTCGGTCTGGTTCATGGGATCTGCTCCTGTGCGAGTGGGTGTGGTGGTCATGCGGCGACCGTCCGGGGCCGCTTGGCACCGGCTTTCAGGCCGGAGGCGATGGTGTGGATGGTCTCGGCGCGGCTCAGCCCGGCATCGACCCCCTGTTGTTCCAGCAGGGTTGTCACCTCGCTCTCGGCGAGCGCGCCCCCGGCGACGAGTTGGCCCAGGGCGATGGCGGCCAGGTAGAGCGATCCGTTGCGTTGGCCCTGCGGGGCGGTAGCGACGCGGTCCAGTTCGCAGGTGATCGCGGCGTGTAGGTAGGCGCCGTGCCGGGTGTCGGGCAGGGCCAGGTGTACCGGTTGCGGCGCCGGTCGGGGCGGGGGTGAGAGCTGCTGGAACAACCAGGGGGGCAGCGGGGCCGGGGTCGTGTTGTGAACTACCTCGTAGGCGCCGGTGCCGTCCGGAAGATCCACATAGCTACCGGGGCCGAGAACGTACCCGCCCCCTGCCCGGGTGTCGATTAGCCAGCCGAGTCCACCCCAGGCACCTTCGGTGTTGCGCAGGGCCGAACCGTTCGGCGCGGTGAAGTACAAGTGCAGCCCTCCCCGCCGGGTACGGACGGTGAAGGTCTCGAACGGCAGGGGTTGCCCGGCGCGTTCGCACAGTACGGCCAGCACGTCGGCGCCCTCGTTGACCCCCGGCAGGTCCCAGGAAGGCGGGGGGCTTTGCCCCTCCTTTCGGGTGTCCAGGTCGATCACGACCAGGTTGGAGGGGCCGGTGGCAATGCCGATGTTGTAAGGGGCGCTTGACCAGCAGCGCCGGATGGTCTCGGGGTCGGTGGTGGCGTTGGTCTCCCAGTCGGTGAAGCGCTTGAGCGGGGGCTTGTCGCCGATGGAGACGGGGAAGACGTGCCAGCCGCGGGCGGCGGCGGCCAGGGCATAGCGCAGCTGCGCGGGGGTGCTCATGCGGCCTGCTCCGTTCGCACAGATCGCAGGGCGGTGAGGAGGGCGCGGCCGATGTGGTGGGTGTAGGCGGGCGGGATGGCCTCGCGCAAGCCGTCGCGGCTGGCCCAAGGCATGCCCATGACGGTGCGGGCGAGGGGAACGCCGGAGAAGTTGCCGATGAATTGGCCGTAGTGGCCGGGCGGGACCGGGCGGCCCATCTTGGCCTGCGGGGCGTGGTGGGGCGGGTGTGCGGGGGTGGTGAGGTGGAAGCCGCCGCCGGTTTCGAAGTAGCGGTGCCGGTAGGTGTGCAGGCCGAACATGGCGCCGCAGAGCATGACGGGGTTGTTGAGCTTGGGGATGGCGCCGGCCACGTTCTCGATGACCCAGGGCAGGCCGGTGGCGTTGAGTGCCTGGCGGGTGGGGCCGATCAGGTCGGGGTGGGTGTTGCCGTGCAGGCGCTGGGTGTCGCTGTCGTGCTGGCAGGGCGGGGAGGCGTGAATGAAGGCGAACGCGGCGCGGATCTGCTCGCGGTGGGTGTGCAGGAAGGTGATCGCGTCGCCCTGGTGGAAGGCGTCGCCGATGTAGCGGGGCTGGGGGTTGAGGTCGATGCCGGTGACGTGGAAGCCGGCGAGCTGGTAGCCGCGGGCCGCACCGCCCTGGCAGCAAAACAGGTCCAGCAGGCGCGGCCTGTTGGCCGCTCGCGCCGGGCGGGTGGTGGTCGGGGTGGTCATGGCAGGTTCCTCCGATCCGAGGGGTCAGCGGGTGACGTCGCGATACAGGCGCCGGGTGTAGTTCCAGGCGCGGCGGCCGGTGCGTAGCCGTAGGCCGGTGCCGTCGCAGCGACGGCAGTAGCGGCGCTTGGAGCCGAGGCGCGGGGCGTGCTTGCCTTCGCCGTCGCAGCGGCGGCAGGGGCCGAACGGGGCCAGCGCGCAGCGCAGGAGGTAGAAGGCGAGCCAGGCGAGGGCGGCGAGGATCAGCCAGCCGATCAGGGCGGCGTAGGCGGTGAGGTCGGTAGCGGCGGGGTGGGTAGCGGTAGCGGCCAGGAAGGGCATGGCAGGGTCTCCAGAGGGCGTTTCGGGCGAGGGAAGGGTGGCCCGCTACCCGCTACCTGCGGGTATTCGGGCAGCTCAGGGGATATGTGGGCGGTAGCGGGGGCGGTAGCCTGCCCGCTACCGGTAGCGGGGCCGCCGCTACCTGCCGACCCCACCGGGCCGGGGCGGAGAGGGAGCCCTGCCGGCCGTTTTGAGGGCCGGTTGCCGGGTGGCCGGCAGGGCTCGCGCGGGGTTCGCCGCGGGGGTGCGGGTTAGGCGGCGGGGGTCTGGCGCTGGGCCAGGGCGGTGGTGATGGCGGCCTGCTTGGCGCCCTTGAGCACCTGGCCATCGCGCTTGATGTTGACGCTGGACACCCCGAGGGCGCGCAGCTGGGCGGAGATGGTCTCCGCGGTCAGGTCGGTGTAGTGCTCGGGGATCCGCTCGGCCAGCCGGGTGGCCATCTGTGCCCAGTCCAGGCCGGTCTCTCCGGAGGCGAAGACGCTCGCGGCATCGGCCAGTACGTCGCGGGTTTCGCGGATCATGGTCTGTCCGGCGGCGTGCCCGGACAGGGTTCCGGCCCTCTGGCGCAGGGCGCGGGCGGCGGTCAGGATCTTCTCGGCGTCCTCGGCATCGGCCAGGTAGCAGCGCACGGTAGGCGTCTCGTCAGAGGCGCCGCGCAGGATGCCGACGCCCTTGTAGCTGGGCAGCAACACCGAAGAGTCGAAGCCTTCGGCGTAGCTGCCAGCGCCGAGCACCATGTCCGAGACGGTGTAGGAACCGGTGCGCAGCGCGAACCGCACCTGGTGGTTGTCGCGGAAGCTGGTGAAGGCGGTCGCGACATCACCGGTGCCGACCCCGCCGGGCTTCTGGGTGGCGTCCAGCACGATCACCCCGGCGGCCGGGGCCACCTTGACCAGGTAGACCAGCAGATTGGAAATCTCCTTGTTCAGCTCCTTGTCGCCGGTGTCGAAATACTCCTGGCACTCGTCGATGACCACCAGCCGCACCGGCATCCCGTACTTCGGATCGCGGGCGATCTCGCGGGTCAGCTTGCCCTCGGGGCAGACCTCCACCGGCAGTTCGCTCAGACGCTGGTAGCGGTGCTGAACGTCGGTTTTGAGGTCGCGCAGCATCTGCACGAAGATCTCCAGCGGGTCGCCGTCGCGGGTCATGGCGAACCCGAACGAGCACGAATGCGCGACGAGCGCGAATTTGCGCCAGTCGGGCGAGCCCTTGCCGTCGAACACGTCGAGCCGCACGTAGGGGTCGAGGGCGGCGTACAGGGCGAGCAGGCGGGCAGTGAAGCTCTTGCCGCGGCGGGGTTGTGCGCCGACCAGGATGGACACCCACAGCATGAACAGGGAAACCTGCCGTCCGCGCTCATCGATGCCGAGCGGGGCGGGCTGCCAGATGTCGGTTTCCCTGCACGCCAGCAGCGGCGTACGCCCTGCCGGGGAGGCAAGGGGGTCGGCGTCGGCCACCCACAGCCAGTGGCTGCGGTTGCTGGCCGGATCCCTGCTGAGGGTGACTTGAGCGATAGAGACATCCAGGCCGGAGGCGATCTTCTCGCGGGCCTTGACCGCTTCGGCGAAGGTACGGCCGTAAGGCAGGTTGATCAGCACCTTGGAGCCGTTGCCGTCGCGGGCCATCTGCGCGCCGAACTCGATCTGCTGATCGGCGCGGTCCGGGTGGCCCAGGCCAGCGGCGTAGTAGGCGCGCAGCACCACGTCTGAGTTGAGTTTGCGGTAGCGGCGGGTCACCACCGCAGGCGCGATGATCGGCTGCCCGGCGGGGCGTCCACGGTGGGCCAGCAACGGAATCAGGGCAGCGACGGTGAGCAGCTGCATCCACAGTGGCAGCCCGGCGACGATCAGGGTGGCGATGATGAGCGCGATGACCTGAAGGGCCAGCACCACGCCACGCCAACGGCGGGTGGACTTGCCCTCGCGGTGCAGCTTGAGCCACATCGCGGGGTCGTTGTCGTTGGCGGCCTGCTGCTGAAGCGTGTACTGCTCGCTGACCCACCACCACCGCAACTGACGGTTGATCAGCCGGGCCATGCCGACCACCGACCACCACGCGGCCTGCACCCCGTACCAGGGCAGACGAACGGCGTGGAAGGCGGCCACGTACCCGAAGCGGTGCGCGGCGGCCTGCGCGCTGGCCAGCCGGTTACCTCGGTGCAGACCAGCCGGGATGATCGGCCGGCGCCCTTCGGTCGGCACGCTCCCGGGCACGATGCCGTCCCCGGGCAGGTCCACCGGGACCGGCGAGGCCGGGGCGGAGGGTTCCTCATCGAGGTTGATCTCATACGAGGTCTCGGACACCGTACGGTCGGCGGCGGGACCGGTCGAGGGGGCGCGGTTGATGCCGAGAGGGGAAGGGGTGGGGGCGGTCAGGTTCAAGGTCGGGTCAGCCTGCTGATCGGGCAGGAGGGTCAGGTCCGGCGGAGTGGGGCGGTGCCCGTTGGTGGTGGTCGGGATGTCGGTCATGATGGGGTCACCTCGTGTGCGATCGAGCGGGCGGGGTTGCAGGGCGCGGTCACGGTTCTTGGCGGAGTTGGGGCCGCGCCCTGCGTGATGGTCGGTGACGGTGTGCGGTTCGGCTCGTTGCTCGGGTTCATCGGTCGGCGCCGCGGGTGGCGCTGTGGCCGCAGCAGGTCCGGCGGTGCTCGGACATGTGGGCGTGAATCTGCGCAACGACGCGCCGGCGGGTGATGACCATGCGGGCGAAGATGGACACCGGGACGGCCAGGCACGCGAGGCTGAGGATGAGGGCGAAGGTGAACATGGCGGGTGGCTCCTTGGCCTAGTTGGTGGTGGGGTGGTTGAGGGCGTCACGGACGGCGCGGGCGTCGTCCATGCCGCACCGGAGCGCGCGCTGAAGGCGGTAGGCGCTGGGGACCTCCGGAAGCTCTCCGGTGGCGATGAGTGTCCGCGCCCGGTCGATCAGGTGAGCCACGTCCGGTCCGGGCGCCCTTACCGGATCATGGGCGTTTGCGCTGTACGTAAGGCCGGTAAGCCGTCCGGCGTCGCCGTGGTCCAGGCCGGTGAACGCGGCCAAGATGATCGGCAGCGCGGTCACGATGGCGACGGCGACGATCGGCCCGAGGATGTGCAGCACCAGCCGCGAGACGCTGAACGTCTCGGCGACGCCGGGTAGGTAGGGCCAGGCGTTCATGCCGAGGGTCAGCGCGAGGAACAGCCACTCGATGCGGACCAGGGTGGGCGAGTGGATCGGCTGGCCGTGGGTGCCGAGGTAGGCGCGGGCGCCGACCACGACCAGCAGGGCCAGGGACATGAACGGCTCGACCAGCCAGGCGAACACCCACGAGGGCGACCAGGCCGGGGCGCCGTCGGCGGCGAAGGTCTGCACACCGGCCGTCGACCAGGCCAGCGCCAGACTCAGCGACACCATGCCCGCGGCGACCAGCAGCCGCCGCATCCGCGCTGCCTGGTAGGCGCGCATGGCCGGGTCTTGGGCCAGCTCGTGCAGCCGGGCGGCCTCGCGAGCGGCCTTGCGGCGCTTACGAACCTTGGCCGTGTCCAGCAACAGCGGCGCGGCGTCGTCCTGGAGATCGGCCAGCAGGTGCGCTTCGGCCACCTCGGCGCGCAGTCGCTGCACGCGCTTGGTCTCTCCGCCGGTCTCCACCGGCAGCACCGCGGGCAGAGCAGGAATCTGCTCGGCCAGGTGGCGTTCAAACTCGGCCAGGCCACGCGCGACGTCGTCGGGGGTCGGCTCCGGGGTGGGGGTCGTGAGGCTCATGCGGCTATCTCTCCTGTCGTGATCGCGCAGTCCAGGCAGGTGCCCAGGTGGCGCGGCAGCACGTAACCGGCGTCGCGCCGGCAGTCGGGGCAGGTGCGGCGGGCGGCGTTGGCCTTGGCCAGCGCGCCCAGCTGCGCGGGGGTGGCGGTGCGCTTGGGCAGCGCGAACCGGATGTCGTAGAGGTAGGCGGCGCGTACGCCGGGGGCGCCGTGCCGAGTCGAGCGCCACAGCACCTGTGCCTGTACGCCCTGTCCGGCGGGGCGCAGCCCGGCGGCGGTGAGCTGGCGGCGGGTGAGCAGGTGCGGCGGCGACATGCGCCAGGGGTAGGTGGGGATGCCGTACCGGGTACCGGCCGGGTCCCAGAAGGCGGCGCGGATGCGGCTCACTTCTCCTCCGTCTCCGTCTCGGTGTCGTCATCGGTGGTGTCGGTAGTGGTGTCGATGGTGAGGGCGGTGATGCCGACCTGCCGGCCGTCGATGATGATCCGGCCGTTCTTGGTGACCTTGACCGGGCCGTGGTGGTTGTAGACGGGCATGGAGCGCACCTGCCTTTCAGGCGGCGATGATGAGGGCGGCGACGAACAGGAACCCGATGTGCCAGGACTGATCCAGGGCATAGGCGCCGGTGCCCAGGTGCGGGGCATCCGTTGTGCCGGGCCGGGGTACGCCCAGCTCGTAGAAACCGCGCTTGCCGAGCCGGTCGGCGAGCCGGGCGAGGGTGGTCCGCCTGTCGGCCCAGTAGTGGCTGATGGCGTCCACCGCAAGTCCGGCCAGCAGCGTCGGCGGGGACAGCGCCAGGCCGGTTACCAGAGCGAGCGCGGCCAGGGCGGCGGTCTTGGTGGCGGTGAGGGTGGCCACGTGCCGGATGCAGGCCAGCCGTCCGGCGGTGGTGGGGGCTCCCTTGGCGCATGCCTGGCCGTGGGTCTGCACCCAGTGGTCACCAACCGAGTGAGCGGCGTACAGGGCCGCGAACACCGCGGCGAAGGTCGCGAGATTGCTGGTCATGGGATTCACCTGCTTGGGCTAGAAACCGGAGTGGGAGCGGGCCAAGGTGCGGCAGGTGCCGCAGCGGGAGACGTGCCGGGCGCCGTGGGAGCGGCACAGCTCCACCTGGCCGCGCGGCGTACGGCAGCGCGGGCAGCTGGTGGCGGTGCCGTGCTCGCGCTCGCAGTCGATGCACTGAAAGCGACTCATCACGCCACCTCCTGCTCGACGTTGGGCGCGATCCCGAACAGGGACAGGGCGCGGATCTCCTCGACCGACAACCCCGCCCACACGCCCTCGGTGGGGCGGATGTCCAGGGCGTAGGCCAGGCACTGCGGGCGGGCCGGGCAGGTGCGGCATATCCGCTTGGCCGCGGCCTCGCGCTCCTGGCGGACTGTGTCCGGCTCGGACTCGAAGACGTCGGGGGCGGTGAACAGGTCGGCGGTGGTGTCGTCACAGGCCGGTCCGGCGGCGAACATCGCCGTACGCAGCTGCTCACGCCGCTTGAGGTAGGCGCGGCGCAGGCTGTTCAAGCGGGTAACCATGGTGAAGCTCCTTCTGCATGCAGTGGTGGGAGTCGAGGGGGCGGCTCGTGTCTTGGCGGGCAGGGCCGTCCCCGACCCAGGTGGATTCGGTGAACGAAAGATCAGTGCGCAGGGTCGTGACCTGCGCGGGCCGCCTTTTTCGCGGGAGGCGGTAACCCATGAAGTTGTCAGGCGTCGAGTGCGTTCGGCCCGTCGGTCGAAGCGGCTTCGTCAGCGTCGGCGCGCGATCCCGTCGGACCGCCTTCCGAGTGCTTCCGGTGACCCGTCCGTGTGGAGGAGTCACAAGCAGGAGCGTATACGTAACTTCGTATACGCACAAGACCTCGGTATACGATGATGCGTATACGTTGGAGGCATCACCGAAGAGCAGTTGAAGGGATGATCATCAAGTGCCAGAACCGGCCTACGTCCGCATCGCAGGCGAGTACGCCCGACGTATTCGCGGGGGGGAGCTTCCTCCCGGCGTGCAACTACCGAGCTATGCCGAGATCGCCCAGAAGAACGGCGTGTCGGACATCGTGGTTCGGAAGGCCCTCGAACTGCTCCTGAGCCAGGGGCTCGTTCGATCCGTACGGCGGCGAGGCATCTTCGTCGCCGACCGGCCCAACCTCGTTCGTGTTTCTCCCGAGCGCCAGATGGAAAGCGCTGAGCGCTCGTTCCGGAACGAATCCGATCGAGACATCCAGGTAGAACGGGAGGTTGAGCAGGTCCCTGCCACCAGCGAACTCGCGGAGGCTTTCGGGCTCTCAGAGGGCGAGCTGGTCACCTACGTCATCACCCGAGCCACCGAGGACGGGCGGCCAATCTCGATCTCGGACACCTACCATCCGGTGGATGTCGCCGATGTGTCGGGAGCGGCCTTCCTGGAAGAGACCATCTCTGACCAGCTCCCGACAGCGCCGCACGCCGAGTGGTTGCGCACTCCTCCCGGCGATCTCGTCAAGACGATCCACCAGCAATTCTTGTCCGCCGATGACCGAGTCATCATGATTTCCGATGTGTCGTACCCGCGGGACCGCTACGACGCGTTCGTGTTCCGCATGGCTCTCAAGCAGTAAGAGCGCAGCAAAAAAAGGGGGTGCCGATCTGATCGGCACCCCCTTTTTGCTGCGCTCTCAGCGCCGAACCCAGCCCTGCGCGGCGTCCGTCTCCGTCCACCACGAAACGAAGTGCGGATCTACAGAGTCCAACTTCCAGCGGGCCGAAAGGGCATCAAAGAAGGCATCGTTACCGGTCTTGCCGCCCTTCGGCTCTCCGATGTAGACGAGTCGTTCGCCTCCTGCGTTCTCGAACGAGGCCAGCGCCTCGGACGACATCGTGTCGCCCCATCCGGGCGGCCAGCAGAGGAACAGCACGTGATCCGCTGTTCGGGCACGTGCCTCGAACTCGCCGAGATCGCCGACGAGGTGCCACACGTCCGCTTGGCCGGCAACTCCAAGGAATGAGGCGTTCTCGGCCCTGTTGGGCGGCTCCAGGTCGTACGCCTCAACAGTCAGCCCTGAACGGGCCAGCTGTGCAGCCCAGTAGCCTCGACCTGCCCCTAGCTCCACGATTGGGAGATCAGCGCAGAAGCTGGACATCCATTCGATGGTTTGCGGGGAAGGCACCGCGTAGGCGTAGGTCGCTTGCAGGATCATCTGTGCAAAGGCGAGTCGCGCGCTTCCTTCTGCCCGACCACCGTTTACCACCCGGCGGCCCTCGTGCTCGAACACGAACGGCTCAACGATGTCCCAGTAGGGGTTCGGGCTCACAGCACTGCCGCCGGTCATGTAGTGCACAAACCGCAAGTCGAACGCCCCGTCGGCTTCAATGTCACCGGTCCCCGATAGCCCTGTTGCCATGTCCAGGTACTCGGCCACCTTGGGATACTCGGCCTGAAGTCGCCGCTCATCGTTCAGCAGCGAAGTGAGTTCATTCCATCGTGCTGTTGTCATTGCTAGCTGGGCCATGCAGACGAGTTTCTCGCACTGAACCCGCCCGCGCCACGCTTCCTGTGATAGACGGGAAGCTTCAGACGCGGCAAATCGGGACAGGAACCCCTGGCCATGGCAGGAGTGAGACATGGCGATCGATGCTCGACAGCCCTCCCACACCTCCGACAGGCTCGCGAGACCTGCCCGGTGGTGGCACCGTTGGTGGTACGGCTAGGCGCGTGTGACAACCAGATGGGCCGCTCGGCTATCGCTGGCAGCGCTGTTGCTCATCCTGCCACCTCGACGCTAACGGCGATGACGGTCACCACGGTGACGGAAAGCTCAGGAGATGTGGCCGATGTCCTTTTCCAGATCAATAATCACTCTCCGCATTATGCGCTTGAACGTAGTGGGCACATCGCTGTCGAGCATCTTGGCCACTTCTTCTTCACCGAGATGAGTTTCCAACACCCGGCGCATCCGCGCCATATTTACCAGGTCGAAGTTTGGCACATAGTTCTGATCTTTCCCGAACGGATACCTAATCGCCCAATACGCCCGAACGAAGCACTTGTTCCTAAAGGTTGTGGGCACATTGTGGCGGCGCTTCATAATTTCTATCGTGACATCTAGGTGCTTAAGTAGCGCGATGTCATTCATCTGACGGAAATAATTAAGCCAGCCATATGAGATGCCTTCATAAATGCAGCCAGTGACGATTATATTTATCCGGTCCTGCAGCTGCTGGAGATTCCTGTCGTGCTTGTAGCGAGTGAAAATTCGCGCAATTGATCCTTCGATATTACTGATACTCTTCTTGCGGACGGAAACGTTCTTGCTGCTAAACGTGTAACCGAGATAACTGAACCCGTTCGAAATAGAGCCACTACTCGACTTTGCTTCGCCGGCGGTCGCCAAGTGAACCCTCAGACCACTTTCTTTGCATTGGCTAGCTATGCTATCTCGAACTCGATTAACTGAAGCACCGTTACAAAGGATCAAGATGTCGTCTACATAGCGAAAATATACGCAGTCATCTAACGCCGAGGCGGCGGCGTCAATTTTGCCCATTACTAGCTCGGCGAGGATGTTTGAGATAGCCAGCCCTTGCGGCACTCCTCGCTTATTCGGCGTGCGGTTCCGTTGACCAATCGGGACCGTTGGCGTTCTCACAGCGCCTAGAACAGCACCAAGGATCTCCTTCTTTCGGATCTTGGTCCGCAATTCCTGCTCAATTTGACTATGCATAATTGATGGATAGAAGTTTACTACATCAAGCTTGACATACGAGTCGTACGTGCCAGCGGCAACCACAGTGGCTACCTCGGACACTCGCTGATGGGGTATAACGCCTCGCGTTTGCGGAAACAACCTGGTCAGGCAGTCAGCAAGCGCTCTAAGTGCTATTCGGTCACGAGCGGTCGGAATCGAAAGAACCCGCGGCGCCTTGCCCGCGCCTTTGAGTTCCAGTACTTCGCGATACCCAGTGAACCGATACGATCCCGCCCGCATTTTTCGCGAGATGAGTTTCGTGACTTCGTTAAGATCGGTAGCAAGCGATTTGGGATGGATTCCGTCCCTTCCGCGAGCTCCCTTGTCCTCAACATAATCATGATAAAGACGCCTGAGATTGGATGGCGACGTTACTGATCGAAAGAGTGTTGAAGCTGACGTTCGCGCTGACAGGGGATTTGGCAACTCTATATGCGACGCCGGGGGAGCGGAAGTACCCGTCGAGATTTCGTTAGCCGGTTCAAAGACCATTGACGAACCAAACGCCGAACGGAACTAGAAGTGCAACTGGAACGACCAAACTTACGTAAGGAAAGGCCATGGCTGCGAAATGCCCTAGCCAGCCGAAGAACCCACGCACGCGGCGCCAGAAGCCAAATCCGGAATAGGGTGGTATAGGTTGCGTCCTCCGATAATCATGCTCAGTATGGTTCTCGGAAGATGTCATCGCTACGTCATACTCATCTTGTAACTTCTGGTATTTTTCGCGCCTATCCGGGCCAGCATATTCTTTCAAGTTCTCTGCCGAGACAGAAATTTGCTGTATTCTTTTATAGTTTTCTTCCATCGCCTTCGCTCTCGTTCCGTACCCAACACTGGAAACTACGAGCGAGATTGATAGAGAAAAAACTGCCAATGCGACCATTAGGGCGTCGCCACCCTTGCCGTACATCTCTTTCTCGATGAGCATTCCAACGGAAGCAATTACCGTCGAAGTCGACAATGCAACAAGAGCAACATTCCAGGCCATATTTGCGTGCGCTAGACGGCGGTAGGCGTTGAGTCGACTCAGGTATGTATTATAACTTCTTCTCTCCAGCCGTTCCATCGCTGGCGAGATGTCGTCTGGCAGCCCGGCCACTGGTCTCCCTTACACTGACCTCTCGTCAAAATCACTCGCGCCCTATGGGCGCGAGCACTACCCTAGATTGAGTTCTAGGGTAGACCGCAATGCCGGAGCATTACGACCTATTACTACTGCTACCCATGCGAGACGTCCCCCGAAGCGGCGGCGCATGGGCAAGTGGCCGAGCCGCATTTAACCCTACACATCGGCGCGGACCTTGCCTGCTCCGGTGGTGATCTGGTGGGAGCGGGAGACCGCGAACACGTAGCTGGTCTGCTGGCCTTCCAGGTAGCGGCGTAACGGGCCATTGTCGCCGTAGGCCTCATCGGCGGTCACCCAGCCGAACGGCACGCCGACCGCGAGCACTCGTTCGATCATGGCCTGGAGAGGGACACAGCCCTGCCCGTGGACCCATCGTGGACCAGAGAGGTTCCCACTACGAGCTGCCAGGATGTTTTCGCAGGTCAACCGAGTAACGCTAGGTATATTTGCAATCCTCTCCGGAGCCGGGAGCGCAAGTTCGAATCTTGCAGGGGGCACCAGCGATCCATCAAGGGGAAACCCGGAGACGACCCGCGGAGACGCGGGTCGTTTTTTTGCTTTCCTGAGTCCTTCCAGCGGCGTCCGTCTCGCCCTCGCCCAGCGGCGCTCAACCCGTTTGGGGGGTGGTCGATTGTGGGTAGTTTGAGGCTGCCTCAGCGTGCGGCCGTGGGTGCTTCGTCAGGTGGCCGGTCCTGGATGGCGCTGAGCGGACAGGGGAGGCCCTTCGGATGAAGGTCGTTGCGTTGTCCTGCACGCAGAAGCGTCTCCCGTCGCTGACCGACGCGTTGCTGGAGGCGGCGATCACCGGCGTCCTCCGGGAGGTCGGTGACGCGGAGATCCAGCGGATTCGGTTGATCGACCATCGCATCGCGATGTGCGAGGGCGAGGACACCTGCCTTGATCCCGAGGTGGGCCGGTGCACGCTCGACGACGACTTCGAGCACGTCGTCGGTCTGGCCGAGGGCGCGCAGGCGATGCTGCTCGCCATGCCGGTGTACGCGGGGAACGTGCCCGCGATACTGAAGATCTTCCAGGAACGCCTGAAGAGCTTCATGAACGCCGGGCAACGCCCGTTCGGCAACCTGCTGGTGGGGACGATCGTGCATTCGCGCACGATGCTGACCGAGCCCGCACTGGGATCGTTGTTCCCGTGGTACCTGCGCCTACGGAACAGGAACGTGGCGTCGGCGTGCTTCACCCAGAACGATCACCAGGACCTGACCCGCACCGCGGCGCCCGACCTGTGCGTGGCCGTGGGCCGGCAGCTCGGCATGACGCTCGGCGGCGGCCGGTCGCCGGCCGACGAGCGCACGGCACTGCCGTTGGTTCAGTCACCGGCTCGTCCGCGGTGCGGCGACCCGACCGCGTCCTCTTCCGGAGAGTGAGGGGATTCCGCGCGCCAGGTGCACCCGTCGCCCACCTGTTCGCACGAGACCGTGACGCCCGGTTCCACGTAGCGGGCGGCGATGGCGGTGTTGAGTTCCTGGCAGTACGGGCACGGTGACGGGAACGTCAGTACGACGCCGTCGCGGGCGGCCCGTTTGCGGTACCGGAGGATCCCGCAGTCGGCGTTGCGCAGGACGGTGCCCGACGGCTGGGGCTCACTGGTCACCGCCGAGTCGTACAGCAGCAGCTGACGCCGCAGCCGGGTCATGAAGTGATCGGTGGCGGACACCCCGGCGGGCCGTTGCGCCCGCAGCAGCTCCGCGGTGATGCGGGAGTTCGCCTGGATCCACGCGGTCAGCCCTTCTTCGCCGTGCTCTCCCAGGATGAACTCCTCCGCGGCCGCCTGGGCCTCGAAGAACCGCTGGCGCCACAGGTCGACCTTCTCGGCCGGGTCGAGGGGAGACGTTTCAGTCAGGTCGAGAGGAGCCGGTTCATCGGTCATGGTCCGCGTCCTTCCCGGCGGCGTCCCCGGCGGCGTCGTCCAGTTCGGCGAAGACCTCCTGGGCGACGCGCAGCCCGTTGTTGGCGACCGGCCAGCCACCGTAGTAGGCGAGCTGAATGATGACCTCGATGATCTTCTCTCGCGACATCCCGAGGTGCAGGGCCGCGCCGATGTGGCCGCGCAACTCCCAGTCGGTCCGTGCCAGCGCGACCGCGGTCAGCGCGACCAGTTCGCGCTCCTCGACGCTCAGGTGCGGGCGGGTCCAGATCTCGCCGAACAGGTGGTCGACGGTGATCCGCAGGAACTCCGGGTAGGAGCCCGGGCGTGGTTCGCGGCCGAAGACCTGCTGGAACATGGCCTCGCCCCGCTCGTGCCGGGCAGACGGCTGATTCATCGATCAACTCCCTCGTGTTGGTCGAACACCGGTCGAACAGTTGTCAACGTCCACGACGCCACGAAGGCGACGAGCAGCAGCGCGGCGCCGCTGCCGAAGGCGGCCGGAACACTCACCCGCTCGGCGATGAGTCCCACGACGACCGGTCCGACGACGGCGCCGACGTCGGTGCACATCGAGAAGACGGCGACGCCACTGCCGGCCCTGCCGACGACGACGTCACCGATCAGCGCGGCCGGTGCGGCGTTGAGCAGCGCCGATCCCGCCGCGTACACGCTGAGCAGGACGACGAGCCAGGCGTACCCGTCCACGAACATCAGGGCCGTGATCGCCGCCGCGGCCACACCGGTGCCGGCGATCATGGCGAACCGGCGGCCGGCCCGGTCGACGACCCGGCCGGCCGGCATGATCAGCAGCGCCTGGACGACGGCGGATGTCGTGAACGCCCACCCGACCCATGTCACGTCATGTCGCCACGCCACGATCACCGTGGGGACCAGTGCGCCGCGCAGCCCGAACAGGACCCATCCCTGCGCCAACGCCGCGAGGCAGGCCACCACGTAGCGTCGGTCCCGCAGCAGGACCGGTAGCCGGACCACGTCGCGGCCGGGCTCCGCGCCGGCGCCTCGGCCGGTGTGGAGGACCGTCGATGCCAGCATCGCGGCGGCGAGCAACAGCACGGCGTACGCCACGAACGGTGCGGACAGGCTGATGAGAGCGAGCAGCCCGCCCAGCGCCGGTCCGCAGATCCCGCCGAGCAGGAAGCCCGCTTCGAACACGGCGCCGGCCCGGCCCCGCTGGTCGGCGGGCGCGATCGCCAGGAGTGTCGCCAGTGCGGACACCGAGAACAGCACCGAGCCGACGCCGCCGAGGCCGCGGAAGGCGAGCAACTGCCCGTAGGACCCGGCGAACGCGGTCAGGGCCGAGGAGACCGCGCACAGCAGCAGGCCGGCGACGAGGACCCGCCGCTCCCCGAAACGAACTCCGAGCCGACCGCAGAACGGACTGGTGGCCAGCCGCGTCAACGCGAACAGGGCGACGAGCGCCCCGATCTGGGTGGGCCCGGCCCCGAACGTCGCCGCGTACACCGGGAGCAACGGGAGCACCAGTCCCAGGCCCAGCATGACGCAGCCACCGACGACACTGAGGACGTAGACCTCGCGGGGGAGACTCGGCTGGGCGGTGGCAACGGGTGGGACGCTGCCGGGGCCGGCCGCCGTCACTGTCCGATCACAGGATGATGCTGAGCTTTCCGTGCTCGTACAACGTCTCGTGGTCGAGCACCACGACCCGTTTCCTGATCCGGAACGACTCGCTCTCGACCACGAGCTCGAACCGGTATTTTCCGACGTAGACGTCAGAGCGTCCGTGCCCGAACCGGTACACGACGACGTTCGCCGCCACGTCGAGGTGCGTGCCCCGATCGGTCAGGATCTCCACGTTGCCGATCATCCGATTCGTCCGCGACCGGGGGTTCTCGCACCACACCTCGCCGTTGAGGAGCTGTTCGATTCGCTGGCGCAGCCGGGCGGCGTCGTCGTCGATGAGCCCGAGCGCGTCGGCGGTCTCGCCGCGGACGTCGGTGGCAGGCACCGAGTAGCGGATGTCGTCGGTCAGCATCTCGTCGTACCACTCGCGCAGGCGCCACTCGTCGAGCAGCCGCGCCTCACGGAACAGGAACCGGCTCACCCGGTGCCACAACCGCACCTGGGCCGTTTCGTCGACCGTCAGCTCGATGGTCATTGTGGTTGCGCCCCTTGCATCTCGGCCCGGTGGGCGATTTCGAGGTGACCGTCGTCGCCGTGCATCAACCGGTCCCACTGCCGCCAGAACTCGCGGGCCGGAAGCTCGTCGGTCGTCTCCGGGACCTCCTTGTTCATACCGCGGGACAGATCCGAGTAGCGGACCGTGCGGTTGAGATAACCCCGCTGGCACGACTCGACGATCTCGATGTCGTCGGGGGTGGCGAAGCCTGCGGGGCCGAGGAACGTCAGGTAGTGACTCTTGCGGAGTTCCCGGATGTCCGGATCCTCGTCCTTGGGGGCGAGGGCGACCGAGGTGATGGCCATCTGGCCGGCGCCGACCGGGTCGATCTTGCGGATCGTGATCGCGATCGCGTCGATGATCATCAGGTTGGGGAAGATCAGCACCGCACGATTGGTGCCGGTGATGCGTTCGGCGCGTTCGGCGCCGAACCGGTCGGCGAACCGCGCGGCCGTCGCCTCGATCCGCGGCCGGACCTCAGGGCCGAACATCGGCGTCCAGTAGGCGAGCGGGCGGGCCGCCGCCGGTGGCAGCTCGTTGGCTCCGTGCCCCAGTCCGAGGGCGCGGCCGAAGCCGCCTCGTCGCCGTGGTGGCACCGACCCCAGCGACTCCATGTAGCCGACGTAGCGCTTGTGCAGGGCACGAAAGTGGTAGATGTCGACGCTGTTCTCCATCATGAGCTTCCAGTTGGCCCGAGCTCCGTGGAGTTGCGCCCCCTGGATCACCTCCATCCCGACCTCGGACTGGTCGTCGATCAGGTCGAGGTACTCCGTCGCGCCCGCCAGGTACTCGGTCAGGGTGCGCGGCTGCTCCGCATCGAAGGTGACGAACACGAAACCTCGGTAGCCGTCACTGCGGTGCTGTGCCAGGCCGAAGTCCGCCTTGCGAAAGCCCGGCCCGTACCCGTCGGGGATCGGGACCCCGACCAGGTCGCCCTGGTTGGAGAACGTCCAGTCGTGGTACGGGCACCGGAACGATCTGGCCTGCCCGGCCGGCTGCGAGCAGATCAGGGCACCGCGGTGGGTGCAGCTGTTCGCGAAGACCCGGATCACCCCGTCGGACCCGCGCGCCATGACCACCGGGCGCCCGCCGACGTCGCGCGACACGTAGGAGCCCGGTCCCGGCACCTCCGATTCGTGCCCGACGTACAACCAGCAGCGATCGAAGATCCTGGTCATCTCCTGTGCGGCCAGGTCGTCGTCGGTGTAGGCGCGGCGATCCACCCGGAACGAGAGGCGCTCAAGATCGTCGAGCACGATCGGGTCGCCCACCGGCCGCCGCGGTTCGATCGTCACTGCTCCCTCTTTCGCTGTAGCGTCTCGACCGCGCCGATGACCAGCTCGGCCGTGCGCACGGCGGAATCGCCGCACTCCGGCTGCGCGGCGCGCAGCCGGGCCCGGTGGTCCCGGGCGGGATCGAGCAGGTCGGTGACGGCGTCGGCGACCGCCTGCTCGGTGACGCCGGCCGGCTCCAGCGCCGTCCCGAAGCCCGCCCTGTCCACGAAGTACGCCTGGATGGGCTGGTCCACGGCCAGCGGGATCACCAGCATCGGTGTCGCCGCCCGGATCGACTCCGCCACGGAGTTGTAGCCGCCGTGGGTGATGAACACGTCGGCGCGTTCGAGCACCTCACGTTGCGGTAGATAGGGGGCGGTGAGCACTTCGTCGGGCAGCGCGAGCTCCTCGGCGAGATCTCCCACCGCGGCGATCACCTGCGCACCGGTCGCCGCCGCCCCGGTGATCACCGTACGCAGCAGGTCCGGCCGCCGGTAGAAGATCGTGCCGAAGGAGACGTACACCAGCGGGCGGTCGGGGTCGATCCGATCCAGGCCGGAGAAGGCGACCTCGTCGCCGCGGGTCCCCACCGCACCCGGCAACCCGACCAGCTGCACACCGTCGTCGGTGACCGCGTCGTCCCCGACGAGGGCGGGAATCGTCGGCATCAGGTTGAGAATCGGCGAACGCGCCGAATGGGTCCGGGTCGACCACAACACCCCGTGCCCGGTCAGATAGGCGCCGACCTGCTCGTCGTACGGCCAGCGACCTCGTCGATGCTCGCGCGGGCATACTCCGCCCAGGTTGGCCCAGATCATCCCGTACGGCACGCCGGACGCCTCCGCGCCGACCATGGCCGACGCCGTGACCGGCAGCGAATCGACGAGTACGAAGTCCGGCGCCGTCTCACGGAGCGCCTTGGCCGTCTGCTCCGCCACCGGCGACGACCGGAGCATCGGGCCGATCTTCGCCGGGTCGCCGCTCCACGGCGCCATCTCGACCTTCCCGATCGCGTGGACCGGCGTCTCACCCAGGGCCTGGCGACGCTGCTCGTCGAGCGTGCCACCGTCGGCGGACAACAACAGCAGCGCGACCTCACTGCCGGCGGTTCGGAGCGCATTGACCACCGGAATATACGGGTTCAGGTGACCATGCTGAGTCGTGGTGAGGAGGGCAACGCGCATCAAATCTCCGATTCATGGAAAGAAGACGACCAGGCCGACTCAGAATCCGGCTCCGGGTGCACCACAGCAGCTACGACCGCGACACCCTCCTGCCTTCGGAAACGAGTCGAGACGGCGACGGGCGAACGACGGGACTCCGCCTCCGGACAGGCGAAAACGCCCGGCAGGCGAAAGGGGCCGTCGACGTCTGGGCACTGCTGTGAAGCTCTACGCATTCCCCACCATCGCCGAGGGGACACATCATGTCAACGACGTCTAAATCCTGGATTTGACGCTAATTTCATGATATCGACCTGTTTAAGCGGGCAAAGAGGATGCGCTTGCGCAGGAAAACAGAGTTGGCCAGGCCATACATCTGTCGCTTGAGCGTCTTGACGCGGTTTGATGTCAAGCAGCTTCTTGGCATCGTGAAGACCATTGGCGAGGGAGGCAACCGGTGAACCGGTCCACCCAAGAGCCCTCACTGCTTGAGCTCACCACCGCCCTGACTCCCGCCACCGTCTCGCGGTTCCTCGCCTCCAACGCTTGGAACCTTGAGTACAGGGGGCAGGTCAAGGAGGTCTGGCGGCTCGTCGAGGGCGGGAACCTCATCGCCCGGATCATGCTGCCCCTCGACCCGGACTTCGCTGACCACTCCGATCGCTTCTGCGACGCCCTCCACGCGATCGGCCGGGTCAACGACTGCGATGCCGACCAGCGCTACGAGCGCATAGTCGCCGCGAAAGTCGACGCGAGTTCCCTTCGGCGCAGGCTGGGAGACTTGCCCGAAGCGTAGTTCGGCTGTGTCTGAAGGGGCCCTCACCTTGTTTCAGGTGAAGGGTTTCCGCTGTTCCGCGCCGTGAGGTTCCCGAGGTAGTCCCTGATCATCGATCTCGACCCCCGCGAGGGGAGCTGGGCTAATACTCCCTTTTGCTGCATCTTTCCCTTTTGCTAAGTTGATCTTATGCGCCCCCTCCTCGCAATGCTCTCCGGCGCACTGGTGAGCCTTTTCCTGGTCGGTACAGCCACAGCCGACGCCGACCGACTCCGGCCGATCCCCACCGGCACAGCCGCCCTCACAGCCAACCCGATCTACGAGACCGGCGAACTGAAACCGGACACCTGCCCGGAGCGGCCAGTTGACAACGACGACTTCAAAGGCGCCACCAACTACCTCAACGGTCTCCTCCGTTGCCTCAACACCAGTTGGAAGCGCCAGTTCGCAACAGCGAGACTTCCCTTCAGCACACCGAAGCTGCGGGTCATACGCCACGCCGGTGTGAAAACCGGCTGCTCCGAATTTCCCGAGAGCGCCCAGGCGATCTACTGCTCGGCGAACAAGACGATCGTCTTTCATCTCGACAAGAAAGCCTTGGCCGACGTAAGCGACCTGTGGCTATTCTCAGTCCTTGGCCATGAGTACGGCCACCACGTCCAAGAGCTCTCCGGAATCATGACCACCTTCGACTCTCGCAGGTACCGCTCCAAGAAGGACTACAACGCAGCCTCACGTCGCCTCGAATTGCAAGCCGACTGTCTGAGCGGCGCCTTCATCGGCAGCGTCTGGTCCTCCCTGGAGCGGCCGGACTCGGATTTTTCCTACCTGCGGCGCTTTGAGAAGAGTTCTCCGACTCATGGCAAGGCCGCGAACTACTCTTACTGGTTGAACCGCGGCTTCCTGGCCAAGGGGCCCGACGCCTGCAATACCTTCGCCGCCAAGTCCAGAGTGTCTTGACCGCTGTCTTGGCGCCCGCGCCTCTTCCGGCGGCGAGGCGCTGAATCGGGACCGGGGGCAGCTTCGTCGCTCCGCTCCCGCCTGTCAGCGGTGCCATGACAGTCGTGCCGGGCGTGGGCGGAGCACCGCATGCGGCTCCTGTCCGGCGACCCCCATAATGATCGACGGCATTTGCCGATCAATAGGGGGTTTTGTGAAGAAGCTCATGGTCGCCACGGCTCTCGTCCTGGCCGGTGTCGGCACGGTGGCCGCGCCCGCGCCCGTGCTGGCCCGGTCGACGACCTCGGGGGCCGCGTCGTCGCTCGTCACGGCGGGAGGCGAGGCGGCCGTCGTGAAGTGTCAGACCCGCAGCCTCAAGTCGCCGGCGAACGGCAGGTACGTGTCCGCGGAGTTCGGCTGGTCGGGCGACAAGTACGGGATGCTGCGCGCCCGCGCCACGAAGGTCGGCCCCTGGGAGAGGTTCTCGATCTGCTACAACGGCCGCAACTACACGATCAAGTCCCTGGCGAACGGCAAGTACGTGTCCGCGGAGTTCGGCTGGTCAAGAGGCGACCGCGGGATGCTGCGCGCCCGCGCGTCCTCGGCCGGCACCTGGGAGAGGTTCCACATCGCCTCCTGCGGGACGGGCTGTGTGTCGATCAGGAACCTCGCCGTCCCCTCCCAGAACTACGTGTCGGCGGAACTCGGCAACAAGGGCGACAAGTACGGGATGCTGCGCGCCCGCGGCTCGAAGGTCGGACCCTGGGAGAAGTTCAGGGTGCAGTAGACCGCATTTCGGGCATCGATTTCGGGCATCGCCGTGGGCCGCCGATCCGGGTCCGGCAGGCGGTTCGCGGCGGATGCCATAGGAACGGGGCCGGTTCGCGGCGAATGGCACGGGAACGGGGCCGGGGACCGGTTCGTTGGCAGGGAAACCAGGCGACCGGCCGAGACGACGGGGTGTGACGACAGGCGGGCGGAGTCTCGGCCGGATGACGGTCGTCGTCCGGACAGAGGCGGTCCTTCGCCGCTTCACGGCGGCGAAGTGATCTCGCGGGGGTTCCGTTCCAGAAGGGGTGCTTGATGCGTACCACCACGGATGCCGACGTGCGGCGGGTGTTCGACCGGATGGCGGATCGGTACGACGACCAGATGCGGGTCTGGGAGCGGCGCCTGTTTCCGGGGAGCAGACAGTGGGCCGTCGGGCAGGCGCGCGGCCGTACGGTGGAGATCGCGGTCGGCACCGGGCTCAACCTGCCGCTGTACGGAGCCGACGTCACGGTGGTCGGCATCGAGCTGTCCGAGCGGATGCTGGAGCTGGCGCGGCGGCGGGTGGCGCGGGAAGGGCTCGGCGAGCGGGTGGAGTTGCGGCAGGGCGACGTGCAGCGCCTGGAGCTGCCCGACGGCCACGCGGACACCGTGCTGTCCACGTTCACGATGTGCACCATCCCGGACCCGGCGGCCGCGGCGCGCGAGGCATACCGCGTGCTCAAACCGGGTGGCAGGTTCGTGCTGGCCGAGCACGGGCCGTCGAGCAACCCGATCGTCCGCACTGGGATGCGGGTGGTGGAACCGCTGTTCGTGCGGTTCGCGGCCGACCACCTCACCCGCGACCCCCGGCCGTTCCTGGAGCAGGCGGGGTTCCGGATCGAGTCGGTGTCCCGGATGACACGCGGCGTCGACTTCCGGGTGCTCGCCGTCCGGCCGTGACCCGCCGCCTTCCACCCGCGTGATTCCGGTGCCGGTGAGGCGCTGCACCCTCATGAGCGGGGTACGAGAGGGAACGGGCATCGACGAGGAGGCACCCGTGGAGTACGTCCTGAAGGAGATCGCCGACCAGCCCGCGTGCTGGCGGCAGGCGCTGGATCTCGGCGCGGCGAGTCCGGCGGGGCTGCCGGAGACGGGTGAGCGCGTCGCCGTGATCGGCTGCGGCACCTCGCTGTACATGGCGCAGGCGTACGCGGTGCTGCGCGAGCGTTCCGGGCAGGGGGAGACCGACGCGTTCCCCGCCTCCGAGCTGCCGGCGCGCCGCTACGACCGGCTGGTCGCGATCACCAGGTCCGGGACCACGACCGAGGTGCTGCGCGCCCTCGACGCGGCGGGCGACGTCCCGACGGTCGCCGTCACCGCCGACCCGGCGACCCCGGTCACCGGCCTGGCCAAGACGGTGATCGCGCTGGAGTTCGCCGACGAGCGTTCCGTGGTGCAGACCCGGTTCGCCACCAGCGCTCTCGCCCTGCTCCGCGCGCACCTCGGGGAGGCCCCCGCCGACCTCGGGGCCCAGGCCGAGACCGCGCTCACCACACCGCTCCCCGAGGGGGCGATCTCGCGGCGGCAGTTCACCTTCCTCGGCAGCGGCTGGACCAACGGCCTCGCCCAGGAGGCGGCGCTGAAGCTCAGGGAGGCCGCTCTCGCCTGGTCGGAGGCCTACCCCGCGATGGAGTACCGGCACGGGCCGATCAGCGTCGCCGACGAGAACAGCCTGGTGTGGTTCTTCGGCGGTCAGGAGAGACTGCTCGACGACGTGGCCCGCACCGGAGCCCTGACCACGGCCACCACCCTCGACCCGCTGGCCGACCTGATCCGGGCCCAGCGGCTCGCGGTGGAACTGGCCCGGTCGCGCGGCCTCGACCCGGACAACCCGCGCAACCTGACCCGTTCGGTGATCCTCGGGTAGTCGCCCTCAGCGGCGCCGGGCGGCGTTCAGCAGCCAGCGGCGGACCACGGCCAGCGCCAGCGGCAGCGGCACGGTGCCCGCGCCCAGGCCCACGTCGACCAGCAGGTCGAACACCTCCTTGCGGCGGGCGGCGGTGTCGATCGCGGCGTCGATGAAGCCGGGTGACTGGGAGGCGAGGGCGAGCACGTCGGTGGTACGCAGGTGCCGGCCGAGAGCCTTTCTCAGGCCGCGCCGGTAGGCGGGCAGCGGGTCGTCCGCCGCCTGGACGGCGGCCTCCCCGGCGAGCCGGCCGGAAAGCAGCGCGTAGAAGATGCCCTCGCCGGTGAGCGGGTTGATGAGACCCGCGGCGTCACCGGCGAGCAGCACCCGCCCCGAACCCGGCCCGGGACGGCCGGGGGAGAGGGGAAGATGGTGGGCGCGCAGGTCGCGGGCGTTCACGTGGGGCAGCAGCTCGGCGAGCCGTCCGTGCAGCACCTCCTTGCCCGGCAGGCCGGTGGCGTGCAACCGGGGCAGGAGCATGCCGTAGCCGACGTTGGCGGTCCCGTCGCCGATCGGGAACGACCACGCGTACGCGGGCCACCCGTCCTGCTGCATGAAGATCGACTGGACGTCGTCGTCGGCGGGCACGTCGGCGTAGCCGCGCACGGCGATCGCGGTGTGCTTCTCGGGGGAGGGGGGAACGCCGATGAGGCGCCGTACGGCCGAGTTGGCCCCGTCCGCGGCGACCACGGCGCGGGCGGTGACGGTGCCGTCGAGAACCACGTGATCGCCGAGAGCGGCGAGCGCGCGGACCTGGTGGCGGCGGACCTCGACACCGCGGGCGCGGGCGGCGTCGACGAGGCGGGCGTCGAAGACCTTGCGAGGCACGACGTGGTTGGACCTGGCGGAGGTGGCCGAGACGCGGGCGCCGCCGGGGGAGACCACCGCCAGGCGCCGTGTGGGCCGGTAGTCGGCGATGAGGTCGGGAACGCCCAGCAGGGCGAGCTCGTCGCGTCCGTGGGCGGCGATGCCGTCACCGCAGGCCTTGTCGCGGGGGAAGTCGGCCCTGTCGAGCAGCAGGACCCGCGCCTCGGGCCTGAGCTGTCTCGCGCGCAGGGCCGCGGCCGCCCCCGCGGGCCCGCCGCCGACGACCACCAGATCCCAGACGTCATCCACCCCGGGGAGCCTTCCCCGTACGCCCGGGGGGAACCTCCACGCGGTGGATCTTCCGGGTGGCGCACGCCACCGTGACCCACCCGGGTATGGGGCCGGGGCGGGTGGGAGCGCGGAGGCCAGGCCGCTCAGGGCCGGGGAAAGCCGGTGGCCGGAGGTGGCCTCAGGGCCAGGGACCGGGGGGAGAGGCGGTGCAGGCGGCGGCTAGAGGTCGCTCAGGGCGGGGAGGAGCTCCTTCTCCGACCAGTCGAAGAACGCGTCCTGGTGCTCGTGACCGATCTGGACGAGGGCGACGTGGGTGAAACCGGCGTCGGTGTAGGCGCGTACCGCCTCCACCACGGCGTCCACGTCGGGGCCGCACGGCACCTTGGCCGCGACGTCCTCCGGGCGCACGGTCTCGGTGGCGGCGGCGAAGTTGACGGGCCCCGGAAGCTCGGCCATCACCTTCCACCCGGCCACCGACCAGCGCCACATCCGGTGCGCCCGCTCCCTGGCGGCCTCCACGTCGGGGTCGTAGCAGACGGCGAGCTGGCCGTAGACGGGCTTGCCCGTGCCGCCCTCCCCGGCGAACAGGCGCACCAGGTCCGAGTCGGGATCGGTCGCGACCAGCGCGTCGCCGTGCTCGGCGGCGATCTTCCCCGACCGGCCGCCGGAGGCGGCGATCGCGAGCGGGACGGGCCGGTCCGGCAGGTCGTACAGCTTGGCCGAGTCGACGTCGAAGAACTCGCCGCGGTAGGTGACGTACCCGCCCTCGAACAGCTCCCTGATGATCTGCACGGCCTCGCGGAACATCCCGTGCCGGGTGTCGGCGGACGGCCAGCCCTGACCTGTCACGTGCTCGTTGAGGTTCTCGCCCGCGCCCAGCCCGAGCGTGAAGCGGCCCTCGCTCAGCACGCCCATCGTCGCCGCCTTCTGCGCCACCACCGCGGGGTGGTAACGCATGATCGGGCAGGTCACGTACGTCATCAGGGGCAGGTGCCGGGTGGCCTGCGCCGCCGCGCCGAGCACCGACCAGGCGTACGGGGAGTGGCCCATCTCCTCCAGCCACGGGAAGTAGTGGTCGGAGATGACCGCGTAGTCGAAACCGACCCGCTCGGCCGTCGCGACGTCCTGGACCAGCTGCCTGGCGGGCGTCTGCTCACACATCATCGTGTAACCGATCTTTGCCATACCCCGCCCCTACCCGGCTTTCCGCGAGCATCGCCGGAAGAGCCGAAAATATCGCCGTCCTTTACGAATCGCCCATCTACCAGTGGCCTGCCTCCACATCGCCCGCCTTCGAGTCGTCTGTCGGTGGATCGCCCGGCCACGAGTGACCCGGCCACGAGTGACCCGGCCACGAGTGACCCGGCTACGAGTCGCCCGCCTTCGCGGAGGCGCCCGCCTTTCGTGGGGTGTCCGCCTTCGACGCCTCCCCGTCCGGGGCGTGCGGAGCCTGGGGGGTGGTGTGCTTGAGCGGGACCGCCGTGCCGCGGACCACGTCCAGCTGGACGGTCTGGCGGGGCGTCAGCAGGTCCAGCAGCCAGCTTCCCGCGATGCGCGCCCGGTTGCTCGGGATGGACAGCAGGTGGTAACCCCGGGTGACCACCTTGGCCGCCATGCCCGACAGCGGCACGCCCAGCGGGTTCGCGGCGGCACCGGTCCCTCCCAGGTCGACGACGAACCCCAGGTCGCTGTGCTTGTACGGCCGGAGCCGCCCGTGGCCGTAGGAGGCGGCGATGTTGCGGGCGGCCCGCCTGCCCTGGCGGCCCGCGTGCTGGGCGGTCATCGCCGTGTACTCGCCGGGCCGGGTGAGGTCGGGGACCGCGGCCGCGTCGCCGCAGGCGAAGATCTCCGGGTGGCCGGGCACCCTCAGGTACTCGTCGACGCGCAGCCGCCCCTTCACGGTCGGCAGGCCCAGGGACTCCACCATCGGGTCGGGGCGCACGCCGACACACCAGATCAGGGATTTGGTCGGTACGAACTCCCCGTCGGAGAGCTTCACCCCCTCGGCCGTCGCCTCGGCCACGCTCGTCTCGGTGCGAATCTCCATGCCCCGCTCGGACAGCGTCCGGTACGCGCTCCGCGACAGGCGTTCGTCCAGCTCGGGGAGGATGCGCGGGGCGATGTCGGCGAGGATCCAGCGCATCGGCTGGTCGCGCAGCCTCGGCCGGTGTCTGCGGAGGGCGTTCGTGAGCAACTGGCCCTGCGCCGCGACCTCGGTTCCGGTGTACCCGGCGCCCACGACCACGAAGGTGCACCTGGCCGCGCGCTCCTCGGGGTCGTCGGACGCGTCGGCGAGCTCGACCTGGCGGATCAGGTGGTCGCGCAGGTAGAGGGCCTCGACGATGCTGCGGAAGCCGTGGGCGTACTCGGCGACCCCGGGTACGGGCAGGAGTTTGTTGACGCTGCCGACCGCGACCACCAGGCGGTCGTAGCCCAGTTCGCGGTGGTTGCCCTCGGCGTCGGTGCACTTCACGCGGCGCGCCTCGATGTCGACGCTGTCCGCCGTGGCGAGCAGATACCGCACGCCGGGATAGTCGCCCGCCAGCGGGACCGCCACCTTGCGGGCGTCGAGGATGCCCGCCGCGACCTCCGGCAGCAGGGGCAGGTAGAGGAAGTAGTCGGTCGGATTGATCAGGACGATCTCGACCGCGCCCTTCGCGATCCGGGAGAGGGTACGGACCGCGGTGAAACCCGCGAACCCTCCTCCGATCACGACGACTCGTTGTCGTTCACCCATGACGTCGCTCCTTTCGGCACTCCGTTTCCAGCGGCGTGCCCCCTCTACCCCCGGGTCAAGCGTGATGGGCCGTCCCATATTGCCCACGCGGCTCGTACGGACGCCGCGGCGAGCGGGTGGGACGCGGGGCCGCGGAATGCCCGGGGAGCGGATAAGGAGGATTAATCGCCAGGTCATCGGGCGGGCAAGATGGCGGGGCGGGCGAGTGGGAGCCGCTTTCCCTGGGGATGGCCGGGAGAAGGCGGTGGAATCCAGATGCCGCGCCGATTCGAGGATGATCCGGTTTGTTGGAGGATCGGCCGGTTTGGAACGGCCGGTTCGGGGGCGGGTCTGCTTCGGGGATGGGCCGGTCCGAGGATGGGCCCCTCTTCGGGGACGGCGGGTTCGAGGGCGAGCCGGTTCGAAGGGGGTGGGTCGTGACGACCTCCGAACAGTCACGCGAGGAGCCGCTGACCTCACCGTTGGCGCCACGCGCGAAGGAGCCGGGCTCGATCGTCGTGCGCTGGCTCACCAGCACCGACCACAAGGTCATCGGCTACATGTACCTGATGACATCGTTCGTCTTCTTCCTGTTCGCCGGGCTGATGGCCATGGTCATCAGGGGGGAGCTCGCCCAGCCGGGACTGCAGGTGCTGACCACGGCGCAGTACAACCAGCTGTTCACCATGCACGGCACCCTCATGCTGCTGCTGTTCGCCACACCGCTGTTCGCCGGGTTCGCGAACGTGGTCATGCCGCTGCAGATCGGGGCGCCCGACGTGGCCTTCCCCCGGCTCAACATGGTGAGCTTCTGGCTCTTCCTGTTCGGCGGGCTCATCGCGAGCTTCGGCTTCCTCACCGGCGGGGGTGCCCCCGACTTCGGCTGGACGGGGTACACGCCGCTCTCCCACGCGACCTACTCCCCGCAGCTCGGCGGAGACCTGTGGATCGTGGGCCTGACGATGTCCGGGCTCGGCACGATCCTCGGCTCGGTGAACTTCATCACCACGATCATCTGTATGCGGGCCCCGGGGATGACGATGTTCCGCATGCCGATCTTCACCTGGAACACGCTGCTCACCGGTGTCCTGGTGCTGATGGCCTTCCCGGTGCTGGCCGCCGCGCTGCTCGCCCTGCTGGCCGACCGCAAGTTCGGCGCCCACATCTACGACCCGCAGACCGGGGGGCCGATCCTGTGGCAGCACCTGTTCTGGTTCTTCGGCCATCCGGAGGTCTACATCATCGCGCTGCCGTTCTTCGGCATCATCACCGAGGTGATTCCCGTCTTCAGCCGCAAGCCGCTGTTCGGCTACATCGGCCTGATCGGCGCGACGATCGCCATCGCGGGGCTGTCGATGACGGTGTGGGCGCACCACATGTTCGCCACGGGCCGGGTGCTGCTGCCGTTCTTCTCGTTCATGTCGTTCCTGATCGCGGTCCCGACCGGGGTGAAGTTCTTCAACTGGATCGGGACCATGTGGCGGGGGCACATCTCATTCGACACGCCCATGCTGTTCGTCGTGGGGTTCTTGGTGACGTTCCTGTTCGGCGGGCTGACCGGGGTCATCATGGCCTCCCCGCCGCTGGACTTCCACGTGCACGACTCGTACTTCGTGGTCGCGCACTTCCACTACGTGGTCTTCGGCACCGTGGTGTTCGCGATGTTCTCCGGCTTCTACTTCTGGTGGCCGAAGATGACCGGCAAGATGCTGAACGAGAAGCTGGGCAAGCTGCACTTCTGGACGCTGTTCATCGGCTTCCATGTCACCTTCTTCGTCCAGCACCTGCTGGGCGCGGAGGGCATGCCGCGCCGCTACGCCGACTACAGCGCGCTCGACGGGTTCACCACCCTCAATTTGATCTCCTCCATCGGCGCCCTCCTGCTCGGCCTCTCCACGCTGCCGTTCCTGTACAACCTCTGGTACACCGCTCGCCACGCTCCGCGCGTGACGGTGGACGACCCGTGGGGCTTCGGCAACTCGCTGGAGTGGGCCACCTCCTGCCCCCCGCCCCGGCACAACTTCACCTCGATCCCGGCCATCCGCTCCGAGCGGCCCGCCTTCGACCTGCACCATCCGAGGGTGGCGATGCAGCCGCGCCAGCTCGACCCGGCGGCGAGGCTCAAAGAGGAGATCTGACCGGCGGCACGGTGGTGATGCGACGGGCCGTCAGGGCGTCCGGGCCCGGCGAGGCGGTCCGCTCCCTTCCCTGTGCCCTTCTCAGGGGCCACCCGTGACGCGGCCGAGGGCGATCTCGGTGGTCTCCTCGGGGTACGGCGACAGGCGTACGGCGTCGGCGGGGGAGAGCAGACCTGCCGCCACCCGCCCGCACAACTCGGCGAGGGCGGCGATCTCCGCGTGCTGGGCGAGGACGAACGCACGGTCGACCGGGTCGCCGTGCCCGGGAACGACCGTGCCACCGGAGCCGGAGCCGGAGCCGGAGGTGGGGGTGGGGGTGGGGGTGGGGGTGGTCGTGTCACCGGAGGCGGGGAAAGACTCGGTCGTTCCATCGGGACCGGGACCGTCGTCGGGCCGGTCGAGCAGGCCGAGGAGCCCGGTGAGTGTGGCGGGCCATTCGAGGGGATAGGCGTCCTCGTAGGCGGGCGGCGCGCCGTTCTCCACCAGGTCCCCGGCGAAGATCACCCCGGCGTCCGGCACGTGAACGACGAGGTCGTTGCCGGAGTGGCCGCGGCCGAGGTGGGCGAGGACGACCGGGCGGTCCCCGACGACGAGCCGCGTCCGGTCGGTCACCAGGTGGTCCGGCGGCACGATCTCGGTCCTCGCGATGTCGTCGGCGATGTCCGGCCGCCCCAGATCCCGGTAGTACCGTTCCCACCCGTCCCTCGCCCGTTCGCCGTTCTCGACCAGGTCGGCGCGGCAGTCCTCGTGCGCCCAGACCGGGCAGCCGAGGAAGGACCGGGTGCCGAAGCTGTGGTCGAAGTGTGAATGGGTGATCGCCACCGTCCACGGGTCGCGGGTGATCCGTCTCACCTCCGCGAGCAGCTCCGCCCCCTGCCGCTCGTCTCCCCGCGTGTCGACCACCAGGCAGCCGCCGTCGCCCATGACCAGCCCCACGGACAGGTCCAGCTCGGCGTACCGCCGCACGAGCACCCGGTCCGCCACCTCGACCCATCGACCTTCCACGAGTCGCATTCTCCCCCCAACCCGGGACCTCGGCGCAGGCCCCCAGCCTGGGACCTCAACCCAGGACCTCAGCCCGGGGGCCTCAGCGCAGGCCCCCGGTCCGGGGCCTCAGCGCAGCGCCTCGGTTCAGGGCCTCACCCCAGGACCCGGCCGACCATCCGCGCGTACATCCGCCCCGGGCTCGGCACCGACGACGGGTGCAGGAAGCCGGGAAGCATCGGCAGGTCCACCGCGAAGGGCTGCAGCCGCTCGTAGAGGACGTCGGCTCCCGAGGGGCGGTTGTCCGGGTCCTTCTCCAGCAGGTCGGCGAGGAGGCGGTTCAGCTCGTCAGGGATGCCGGGCACCCGCGGCGGGCGCTCCTTCACCTGGCGCTCGAACACCGCGTACTCGGTGGGGCCGGTGAACAGCTGGCGGCCCGTCAGCATCTCGTGGATCACGCACCCGAGGGCGTAGAGATCGCTGCGGGGGCCGGACAGGCCGCGCTGGATCTGCTCGGGGGCCATGTACGACGGGGTGCCGAGGATCTGGCCCACCCGGGTGAACTGGGTGGAGTCGGACTCGCGCAGCACGGCCAGGCCGAAGTCGAGGACCTTCACGCTCCCGTCGGGGCAGAGCATCAGGTTGGTCGGCTTCAGGTCGCGGTGGCAGACGGACAGCGCGTGGGCGGCCGTCAGCACCGCGCACGCCTGGGCGGCGATCGCCGCCGCCCAGGGCACGGGGAGCGGGCCGTGCTCGCTGACCACGTCGGCCACGGTGACGCCCTCGATGAACTGCATCACCTGGAAGAGCCGCTGGTCGAAGGTGCCGAAGTCGTACAGGACCGGAGCGCCGGGGTGCTCCAGCCTGGCCAGGATGCGGGCCTCGCGCAGGAAACGCCGCTTCAGCTCCTCGTCGGGGCCGGTGAGGAACTTCAGGAACTTGACGGCCACCCTGCGGTCGAGATGCTTGTCGTGACCGCCGTAGACGGCCCCCATGCCTCCCTGGCCGAGAGGGAGGTCGTCGAGCACGTACCGGTCGCCGATGACCATCGACCCTCCCCTGGACCTGCGGGCATCAAGCCCCTTGGTCGCACGGCCGGAGATGGCCGTCGACCAGTCCGTCAAAGCCTAGCCGGATCAGCGTTTCCCCCAGCGTCCGTGTTTCACGCAGTTTGTCCTCCAGTTCGAACAGCTCGCGAAAGGCGGTGCCGTACATCCGCTGGTCGGACAGCGGCAGCACCGGCACCCGCGCCCGCCGCACGTCGAGGCGGCTGGAGCTGGGATGGATCCTGGCCGCGTCGGCGGAGCGCAGGAACCCGGCGAGGAACCCGGGGTCGAGCCGCTGCGGATCGACCCGGTAGAGCGTGAGCTGCGGGCCGAGCGCCGCGCCGCCGTGGGTGATCACCCTGACCGCGCCCAGCACGGTGGTCACCACGTCACCCGGCCGGATCATGACCAGGGCCGGGTCGAGGGTGGTCCGGCCGGAGGGCGGCGTGCCCGCCGCGGTGTCCTCGGCGGTCAGCACCGGCAGGGGACCCTCGTCGGCGGACATCCTCGCCGGTGCCTGCAGGATCGTGATCAGTCCCGCCTTGGCCAGCTCGCCGACCGTGGTGGTCGGCAGGTCCTGCCGTTCGGCGAGCGGCTGGAGGGCGGGGGTGGCGTCCGAGAGCAGGGCCGAGGTCTCCTTGAAGCCGGCCAGGGCGTCGGTGAAGTCGCGCAGGAGGTCGGGGCCGCCGTGCTGCGGGCGGTGCCTGGACGGGGCGAGGTCGACCTCGTCGTCGAGCAGGTCGATGATCCGTACCGTCCTGCTCTCGCCGGACAGCTCGGCCTCGGGGTCCTTCTGGTACGCGCGCCAGGCGGGCTCCACGATCGACAGGTCGTCACCGGCGTCCACCAGCAGCAGCCGGGACGGCGGACGCCCGCCGTCGGGCCTGCGGAGGATCCACAGGTCGGGACCGCCGGGCGCGAGCGTCACCACGGCACGCAGCGCGCCCGCCCGGAGCAGGTTGCCGCGGATCCGCTTGCCGGGACGGCGGCTGGCGGCGGCGGTGGGCATCAGGATCGCCACCAGGCCGCCCGGTCTCACCCGGGCCAGGCAGTGCTGCACCCACGCCAGCTCCGACTCCCCGCGCGGCGGTAGCCCGTACTCCCAGCGCGGGTCACCGGCGAGGTCCTCGTGTCCCCAGACCCGTTCGTTGAACGGCGGGTCGCAGACCACGGCGTCGGCGAGCTCACCGGCGAGGCGATCCTCGCGCAGCGAGTCGCCGGCGACGATCCGCGCCTCCGCGCCGCGCAGCAGCACCCGTACGGCGGTGAGCAGCGCGTTCGACTCGTTGATCTCCTGCCCCATCAGGACGGTCTTCCGTTCCGACCGGGTACGCCCCCTGCGGCCCGTCCGTGAGCCCGTGCGCGAGTCCGTCCGTGAGCCCGTGCGCGGCCCGGCGAGGGAGTCCGCGCCCAGCAGCAGTGTCCCGACGCCGCACGCGGGGTCGAGGACGACGCCGCCCTCCCCGGCCGCGAGCCCGACCATGAGCGCGGCCACGTCGTCCCTGGTGACCGGGAGCTGGCGGGAGTGGGCCTCGGCGTAGCGCTGGAACAGGAACTCGAAGACCTCCAGCGGGTCGCGCTCGGCGGCGAGCTCGGCCACCAGCCGGACGAGGGCGAGGTCGTCCAGAAGAAGATCGGCGGAGCCGGGAAGATCCGTCGTCACCTCGGCCACGCGGGTGAGAGACTTCGTACCATGATCACGCCAGAGGGTGGGTTCGCGGCGCAGGAAGAGCAGGAACGCGCCGACCCCGCCCACGAGTTCGCCCAGCCTGAGGTCGTCGACCGAGGTGCGCATCCGCTGCCAGACCAGGTCGCCGAGCGAGACCTCGAACGACTTGCCGTTCGCGCGCAACCACACGGCGATCTCGGGCAGGGAGAACAGCGGGCTGGAGGTGGTGCCGCCCACCGGCTGGGGAAAGTCCTCGTGGCGGCGGCGCCAGTTGCTCACCGCAGCCCTGCCGACCCCGGCGAGCCGGGCGATGTCGCCCGCGTTCACGGTGATCTCCTGACTCTCCTCCATGGTGGGTCACAGTAGTTGACCGTGCCGCAACGGTCTACAACGACTTTGCTTGTGAAGTGCTTCAACCAATGATTTACTGCCCTCATGGCACTGAACCAACCACTTGCACTGCGCTACGCGGCCCGCTCCGACGTGGGTGTCCGTCGTGAGGCGAACGAGGACTCGGGCTACGCGAGTGCACGCCTGCTCGCCATAGCCGACGGCATGGGTGGTCACGCGGGTGGAGAGGTCGCCAGTTCACTTGCCGTCACAGCCATGGCGAAGCTGGACGACACCCTGCCCGCCGACGGTGTCGACCTGCTCGCCGCGCTCAAGGGCGCGGCGAGGGACGTGAACCACACGCTGCACGACATGAGCGAGCAGGACCCCACGCTCCGCGGCATGGGCACCACGTTGACCGCGATGCTCTGGAACGGTGCCACCTTCGCCCTGGCCCACGTGGGAGACTCCCGGGCCTACATGCTGCGCGACGGCGCCCTGTACCAGATCACCCACGACCACACCCTGGTCCAGTCGCTGGTGGACGAGGGGCGGATCACCCCGGAGCAGGCCGCCGAGCACCCGCGCCGGTCGATGGTGCTGCGGGTCCTCGAAGGCACCGGCGACGGGGAGCTGGACCTTTCGCTGCGCGAGGCCTACCCGCAGGACCGCTACCTGCTCTGCTCCGACGGTCTGACCGCCGTGGTCGGCCCCGAGACCCTGTTCAACACGCTGACCGAGATCTCCGACCCCGACGAGGCCGTCCGCCGGCTCATCGACCTGGCCAACCGGGGCGGCGGCCCCGACAACATCACCTGCATCGTGGCCGACTTCGGGGCGCCCACCGGCGCGGCCCAGCCGGGCCCGGCCATCGTGGGCGCCGCGGTCGAGCGGAAACTTCCCCTCTGACCCGCGATCCCGCGGACGGCCGAGGGCGACCTCCCGCAGGAGGACCCCGGGCCCCCGACTCGCGGGCCCTGGCCTTCGACGCTCACCGAGGGCACCGGCTCCCGGCGTTCGGCAGGTCACGCGGCTTGGTGGCGCCGGGCTCCTGGATTTACCAGGTTTTGCCGGTGATGCGTTCGTAGGCTTCGATGTAGCGCTGCCGGGTGATCTCCACGACTTCGGCGGGCACCTCGGGGGCGGGTTCCTTCTTGTCCCAGCCCGTGCCGGTCGCCCAGTCGCGCACGTACTGCTTGTCGAAGGAGAACTGCGCGTGGCCGGGCTCCCACCGGTCGGCGGGCCAGAATCGGGAGGAGTCGGAGGTGAGCACCTCGTCGCCGAGCACGAGGGTGCCCTCGGAGTCCCAGCCCAGCTCGATCTTGGTGTCCGCGATGATGACGCCCCGCTCCGCGGCGAGCTCGGAGCCTCGCCGGTAGATCTCCAGCGTGATCCGCCGGAACTCCTCGGCGACCTCCGCGCCCTCCAGGGCGACGACGTCCTCGAAGGAGATGGGCTCGTCGTGCTGCCCGAGCGGTGCCTTGGTGGACGGGGTGAAGATCGGCTCGGGCAGTTTGGAGCCGTCGAGCAGACCGGGCGGGAGCGGTACGCCGGAGACCGATCCGTGCTCCCGGTACTCCTTCAGACCGCCTCCGGTCAGGTAGCCGCGCGCGACGCACTCGACCTTCGCCATCGTCAGCTTCCTGCACCGCACCGCGCGCCCCTCGAACTCGGCGGGCACGTCGGTCGCCGAGATCACGTGGTTGAGCACGATGTCGGCGAGCTGGTCGAACCACCACAGTGACAGCCGTGTGAGGATCTTCCCCTTGTCGGGGATCGGGGTGGGCAGGATCACGTCGTACACCGACACCCGGTCGGACGCCACCAGGATGATGTCCCCGCGGTCCTCGTAGACGTCGCGGACCTTCCCTGAATGAAGAAGCTTCACTGCGTTCCTTGCTCTCGCTCGACCCGGCGGCCACCTCGCGGGCCACCGGTCGCTGACCGACACCTGCCCACCGTATTCGAGATCCGGCGGCGACCCGGCAACCGGGCACCCCCTCACCTGCTCGGGGGAGAGTTTCGCGACCCCCTTGGCCGACGGCCCTCGCTACTCGCAGGGCCGTGCTCCCTTCGGTGCCAAGCTCACGTGGGACGCCGCGGTCGACTCCGCAGCAGGTCGGCCAGGACCACGGCCTCGCTGATGTCGGCCTGCCTGGTCGCGGTCAGGAGCGTCACCGTTCGCCGCCTCGCCAGCTCCCGCAGGTGCTCCAGCGCGGCGGCCCGCTCGGGGTCCTTCAGTTCGGCCCGGTAGCGGTGGCGGAACTCCTCGAACCGAGCCGGATCGTGGCCGTACCACTTGCGCAACTCGGTCGAGGGCGCCACCGCCTTGCACCACTCCTGAAGATGCGCCTTCTCCTTGGAGAGCCCGCGCGGCCAGACCCGATCGACCAGCACCCTGGCACCGTCCTCGGCCTCCGGCTCCTCGTAGATCCGGCGCACCCGTACTTCTGGTTCGTCAGCCATGACGTGGTCGTTCCCGGGTGACGGTAATGGCAGCCACCCGGTGGAGTCGATCAGTCGGGTGAGAGGCGGTCGGCGGCGTGTTCGATGGCGGTGCTCACCCGGTCGGCCAGCAGGCCGACCGCGCCGACCGCGCGGGTCATCGGGTCGTCCTCCGCGCCGCCGAGAGCCTGGGAACGCAGGTAGGCGGTCTTCACCTCGGCCCACCGCGCGGCCTGCACGGGGGTGATGGTGCCGCGCAGCTCGGCCAGTTTGAGCAGGTTGGCCTCCGCGCCCGAGGTGAGGGTCTGGGCCTCGCCGAGATAGTGGTCGTCGATCACGGCCTCCAGCTCGGCGTCGTTCATCACCGGGACGACCCTGGCCGCGAGCTTGTTCATGTTCCGGTACGAGCCCTGGAGCTGGAACGGAGGCTCGGTCCGTGACGCGTCCGCCTGGGCGGCGGAGGCGATGTACGCCTGGTTGTTGGCGAGCACCACCCGCTGGATCCGCAGCAGCTTGCGCAGCACCGCGAGGACCTGCTCCAGCTCCACCGAGGAGTACGGGTGGGAGAGCTGGTCGGCCCGGACCCCCGAGTCGCCCCGCGCCAGCCGTACCAGAAGGCGGATGTCGCCCCGGTCGCGGGTGGAGAGCGGCGCCAGGACCGGGTTGGAGGTGAGCGCGTTGTCGATGTAGCTCAGCGCGAACAGCTCGTCCCGCCCCGACAGCACGTCGCCGAGGTTCCACACGTCGGCGCGGTTGGCGAGCATGTCGGGGATGCGGAAGCGCTTGCCCGCCTCGGTGTACGGGTTGCCCGCCATGCAGACCGCGAAGCGCTTGCCACGCAGGTCGTAGGTGCGGGTCTTCCCCTCCCATACACCCTCCATCCGGCGCTGGCCGTCGCACAGGGAGATGAACTTCTGCAGCAGCTCGGGGGAGGTGTGCTGGATGTCGTCCAGGTACAGCAGGACGTTGTTGCCCATCTCCAGCGCGAAGGAGATCTTCTCGATCTCCTGCCGCGCCGTCGCGTCGGGCGCCTGCGCCGGGTCCACCGAGGTCACCAGGTGGCCCAGGGCCGGGCCGTTGACCTTGACGAAGATCAGCCCGAGCCGGTTGGCCACGTACTCCATGAGGGTGGTCTTGCCGTAGCCCGGCGGGGAGATGAGCAGCAGCATGCCCATCTGGTCGGTCCGCTTGGCGTCCCCGGCCGCGCCGAGCTGCTTGGCCAGGTTGTCGCCGATCAGCGGCAGGTAGACCTCGTCGAGCAGCTGGTTGCGGACGAAGGCGGTCATCACCTTCGGCTGGAACTCCTCCAGCCTCAGCCGCTCGCGTTCGGCCGCGACCAGCTCGTTGCGCCGCCTCTGGTAGGCGCGGTACGCGGGGACGCGGTGGTCGCGGAAGTGCCGGGTCCTGGTCAGGAACTCGTCCAGGCGAAGCTCCATCGCGTGCCCGGAGATCCGCGGGTGCGTGCCGAGCAGCCCTTCGACCGTGACGGTCAGCGCCGCGGAGGAGTCGTGCCGGGGCACCTCGCACAGCAGTACGGCCACCGCCTCCACCAGCTCCGCGGAACCGGCTCCCGGAGCCCCTCCCGCGCCCGCTTCCCGGCCTCCCGCCGACGTCGAGCCGAGCGCCGAGCCCGAACCCAGTGCCGAGCCCGAACCCGACCCTGAGCCGGGAGCCGAGCCCTCGAAGGCCGAGAGCCACGCCTCGGCCAGGCGGTGGCGTGCGGCGAGGTCGTCGCCGAGCGCCCGCAGGTCGTCCTCGAACTCCCCGCGCGCCGGTCCCAGCGCCCGGTCGAACCGGTCGAGCAGCGATCGCGCCCCCGCACCGGTCACGAAACCGAACGGCTTGCCGGGCAGCTCCTCGAAGAGATACTCCCCGGCCAGCTCGAAGACGCCCTCGTCCCCCCGCGTGCGCGTCCCGCCCGTCCGGGACTCCCCGGCCGTGCTCGTGGCGGCGACGGCGAGCGCGCCCGCCGCGCTGCCCGGCCGGTCGTGGAGACCCCGGACGAAGGACGTGATCGCGGAGCCGAGGGCGGCGCGGGTCTCCTGGACCGCCTCCACCCCGCCGAACAAGGCCCGTGCCCGCACGAGCGACGTCGCCCGGGTGGTCCACGCCGCGCGGGCCGTCTCGTCGGTGCCGAAGGCCCAGAAGAGCTGGGCGGCGGCCCTCGCGGCGGGCGGGTAGCGCAGCAGTCCGGCGCCCGCGTGCAGGCGGAGCGCGGCCCGCAGGATCGCGGTGGCGTCGTGGTCGTGGACACCCCGTTCGTAGCCCTCGTCGTACCGGGTCTCCGCCACCTTGCGGACGATCTCCAGCAGTTCCCCGCCGTCCACCGCGGCCTCGTGCAGCGCGTCCAGGGAGACCTGCCGCCCGCCCGGGGAGCCCGGGGACCCCAGGGACAGGGTGCCGGCCTCGGCGGCGGCGAGGATCGAGGCGGCGAGGTGCTCGCCCCGGTAGACCTCGGGCGACTCCGAGACCGTCAGCTGGTTCCAGAACGGCCGGGTCTCCTCGAAGGCCGCGTCGCGCACCGGGGAGCGGTAGTCGGTCCCGGTGACGGCGAAGGCCATCTGGTCCTGGTGCGGGACGAGGGTGAGGTCGGGCGCCTGGGTGTTGACCGCGAACAGGTGGCGGCCGAGCCGGATGGTCTCCCCGCCGTCGCTGTAGAGGTCGAGCCGGTCGCGCAGGGCGCGGCCAGCCTCCTGGCGGGCCGACTTGATCCGGCCTTCGAGCTCTTCGGCGCGCACCTGGTCGCCCAGCGCGCGCAGCTCCCCGGCCACGCCCTTCAGCTTGAGCACCATCGGGTCGGACCCGAAGTAGGTGTTGACCTCGTCCAGCGACGTCAGCCCGGCCACCCGGCGCCGCACGCTCGACAGGATGCGCGTCGCCGAGTCGGCGAGCCGGTCGGCGCGGCGGGCCCGCTCGTCCAGCAGCGCCTGGCGGCGCGAGGAGAACGCCTCGTAGACGTCCTCCCGCTTGGAGGCGAGCTGCCCCAGGAAGTCGTCGAACTCGGTGAAGCGCGACTCCAGGTTCTCCAGCTGGAGCATCAGGCGGCCCAGCTGCTCGTCGCAGCGCTCGGGGGTGTCGGACATCGCGAGCGCCCCGGTGATCGCCTGCCCGAGCAGGGCGTACTCGGCCGCGAAGGCCGCCCGCCCCTCACCGGCGAGCAGTTCCGCGCGCCGGGCCTCCAGGGTGGCGCGGGCGCGGTTCACCCCGCCGAGCACCTCGCCGACCCGCTCCAGGATGGCGGTCCTCACCGTGGCGTCGGCGATGTCGAGCGTGCCGACCACCTCGACCACGATCTCCAGGCCGCGGGCCTGCCCCTCCAGCCGCTCGCCGACCGGCCCCGCCTCGGCCACGGTCGTGATGGCGCCCGCGTCGGCGACCAGCCGCTCGACCTCCGCGTGGTACCCGGCGAAGGCGTCGTCCCCCCGCAGGAACTCCGCCGCGCGCCGCGCGGTGCCGCCCAGCTCGGTCGTGAGTTCCGCGTCGAGCGCGTCGATCCTCGCGGTGTCGACGTGGCGCAGCTCGCGCAGGGTCACCAGGTGTCCCTGCGAGCGCCGCAGCTCCGACAGCCGGTCGATCCAGCCCCGCGCGGACCTGGGCGCGTCGGCCCGCGTGTGCCGTACGAGCGCGGTGACCTCGGCCTCGGCGGTCTCCAGCGCCTCGGCGGCCTGCCGGGTGAGCGACTGGACCTTCTCGAACTCGTCGAGCACCTGCTCGGCGGTGGCCCGCAGGTCGGCGAGCGGGCCGCGCAGCCGGTGCTCGCCCAGCCAGTGGTAGTGGTCGAAGACCCGGGCGCAGGAGGCGATCAGCGCCTCGAAGACCGGGATCGACGGCGCCATCTCCTCGACCATCCGCGCCACCGAGAGGCAGTCGGAGATGCCGCGCACCAGCTCCGCGTTGCCGATCCGCTCCAGCGGCCCGGTGCCGACCGGGCGCCCGGCCGCGTAGACGTCCGACTGGTAGGCCGTCTGCCAGACCTGCATGGGGTGGACGCGGGTGGGCTCGTCGGAGGTGGCCCTGAAGACGACCAGAGTGCCGTCGTCGAACAGCGAGTACCCATGACACGACAGCGGGGTCTCCACCCGCTTGCGGATCACGTTGTACGGCAGCAGCAGCGACCGGCCCTCGGCGCGGGCGTGGAAGACGTACAGCACGTCCTCGCCGTTGGGGGAGCGGATCACCCGCTCGAACTCCAGCTCGGACACGTCGGTGTCGAACGTCTTGTTCACCCCGGTGGACAGGTAGTAGCCGCCGGGGAAGATGATCCCCTGGTCCTCGGGCAGGCGCTGGCAGGCCTGCCCGATGCCGTCGAGGCGGACCACCTCCTTGGTCCGGGTGTTGAACACCAGGTGGCGCCACTCGGGTTCCTTGTACGGCCGCACCCGCAGCAGGATCAGCGGGCCGATCCTGGCGTGGTGGACCTCCGCGTCGGCGAGGCTCTGCAGCGGCTCCGTGACGGGCTCACGGTAGACGCCCTCCCCGCTCTCGGTGTTGTTCTCGATCTTGATGGTGAGGTCGCCGCCGACGGTCTCGACGAACACCTCGCCCTCGATCGAGATGTGCGGGTGGCGGCCCAGCACGTGGTCGTCGCGGGTGGTGGGAATCCACTCGAAGTCGTGCGAGGGCGGGAAGGTGTGGTCGCGCTCGCCACGGTCGTCGATGTACGAGAGCGTGCCGTCGGCATCGACCTGCCAGCGCAGCACGCGGGTGTCCTGCGGGCCGGTCTGGAAGACGGCGAGCAACTTGCCCTCGACCCGGCGGAGCTGGAGCAGCCGGGTCTCCCGGTAGTACCGGTAGAGGTCGGCGAAGTCCCGCTCGAAGCGCGGGTCGCGGAACATCGGCACGGGGTCGAACCGGAACGCGCTCCCGCCGTTCTCCGTGCTCCCGCCGCTCCCGCCGCTCCCGCCGCCCCCGTCCTCCCGGACGAACGTGTGCGCGGAGAAGACGTCCTCGATGGTCGTCTCCGGCTTCATCCCGATGAACACGTTGTAGCCGAAGAGCATGAGCCCGCCGACCGAGACGATGTCGCGAGGCACGCAATTGTTCTCGGTGCGTATCCGCTCGGTGCCGATGAGACGCAGTTCGGCCCCGCCGAACACCGCGAGGCGTTCGGCGTTGAGCGCGTCGGACTGCCGGGCCAGCTCGGCGGCCTGCTCGGCCAGCCGGGCGCGGAGCACCTCGTAGGTGCCCGCGTCCAGCCCCGCCCCCTCGCCGGGGGCGCCGGTGACGGCCTCCGCCGTGGAGGACGTCACCGCTTGACGGATCCGGTGGAGTTGCCGGTGGAGTTGCCGACGGTGTCGAGCGCCGCGACGGGGACCTCGGTCGTGGCCGGCGCCTGGGTCTCACTCAGCAGGCCGCGCAGTTTGTCCGCGTCGGGACCGCCCTCGTTCATCATTTTCATCAGCAGCGCGGACAGCGAGAGGTTGCGCACGTCGGCGGTGTCGATCGAGCCGATCACCCTGCCCAGGTCGGCGGGGAGGCTCGCCGAGCCGTCCAGGTAGGGCCCGGCCAGGGTGCGGGTGACGTCGGAGTTCTCCACGAAGCCGTCCACGGCCTTGCCCATGCTGATCGAGTTCATCAGCCGGTCGAAGAAAACGGTGTCGCCGCCGACGATGTCGATGTTGGCCTTGGACAATCCGGCCGACACCACGGAGGCCTGCGCCTCGGCGATCTTGAACTGGGCGTTCACCCCGGCGAGGCGGATCTCCTTCTCGGCGTCCAGGCGCAGGCGGTACTCCTCGTGGGAGCGGGTCGCGTCGGTGAGCGCGGCCATCGCCGCGGCCTTCTCGGTGAGACCCTCGGCCTCGGCCTTGAGCTTCTCGCCGACCGTCGCGGCCGCGGCGAGCGCCATGGCCTGCTCGCCCTCGGCCTCGGCCTTGAGCTTCTCGCGGACCGCGGTGGCGGCGGCGTGGGCCCTGGCCTGCTCGCCCTCGGCGATCGCGAGCGCCTTCTCCCGCTCGACGGCGGCCTCGGCGCGGCCGACCTTCTCGATCGCCGCGGCGTCCCGCTCGCGTACCTGCACCTCGGCCAGGCCGACGGCGGCGGCCTCGGCCTGCACGCCCTCGGCGAGACGGATCTTGGCGCGGGCGTCGAGCTCGGCCGCCTGCTGCCGCGACTCGGCCAGCACCAGCGCCTCGCGCGCCCGGTGCTTGGACGACGCCTCGGAGGCCTCGGCCGCCTTGATGTCCTTGACCAGGCTCTCCTGCGCCTCGGCCTCGGCCTGGATGATCACAGCCTGGCGGGTCCGCTCGGCCTCCTCGACCACGCGCAGGCGCTTGATGCTCTCCTCCTGCTCGGCGACCGTCTTCTCCACCACGATCCGCTCGCGGATCACCTCGGCGATGGAGCGCTTCTCGCCCTCCAGCTCCTTGTCCTTGGAGATGCGCGACAGCTCGGTCTCGCGCTCGCGGGCGATCACCTCGAGCAGGCGGTCCTTCTCGATGCGCTCGGTCTCGATGGCGATGACCCGCTCGCGGTTCTTCGCCGCCACCGCGATCTCACGGGCCTGGTTCTCGTGCTGGACGCCGAGCTGCTCGTCGGTGCGCAGGTGCGCGGCCTGCGCCTTGAGCCGCTCCTCGGCCTGGACCTTGGCGGTCTCCGCCTCCTCGCGGGCCCGCATGGTCTCGACCTCGCGCTTCTGCTTGGTCTCCGCGTCGGCCTGCCGGCGCTCCAGCTCCAGGATCGCCTCCCGCGCGTCCACGTTCTGGCGGGTGATCTCCTTCTCCTCGCGCCGCTGGAACTCGTTGGTCCGGACGTGCTCGATGGCGGTGAGCTCGGTGATCTTCCTGATGCCCTGCGCGTCGAGGATGTTGTTCCTGTCCAGGGCGGCCAGGGAGGTCTGCTCCAGGTAGTCGATGGCCGCGTCCTCAAGGCTGTAGCCGTTGAGGTCGGTGCCGATGACCTGGATGATCTGGTCGCGGAACTGGTCACGCTGGGTGTAGAGGTCCACGAAGTCGAGCTGCTTGCCGACCGTCTTGAGCGCCTCGGAGAACTTGGCGTTGAACAGCTCCTGCAGCGTTTCCTGGTCGCTCGCGCGTGCGGTGCCGATGGCCTGGGCGACCTTCACCACGTCCTCGACGGTCTTGTTGACGCGGACGAAGAAGGTGATGCGGATGTCGGCGCGGATGTTGTCGCGGCAGATCAGGCCCTCACGGCCGGTGCGCGCGATCTCGATGGTCTTCACCGAGATGTCCATCAGCTCGGACTTGTGGAAGACGGGCAGCACGACGGCGCCGGTGAAGGTGACGTCAACCTTGTTGATCTTCGAGATGATCAGGGCCTTGCCCTGTTCCACCTTGTAGAACAACCGGCTGATCATGAAGAGCATGCCGATGACGACGAGGAGGACGACGGCGAGAAGGATGCCGAGCCCGGTGGATATGACGTCCAATGTGGCCCCTCGGTTAAATGGAACGATCAGGGTCGAGTTCCGCGTCGTACGGCATCACCCAGAAGAACTCGCCGGGGGAGTCATAGGCGAAGATCAGGGCGACGCTGCCGGCGGCGAAATCCTCGTCACCGGTCTGTCGTACTTGAACGAGAGCGGAAGAGCCGTCGGCGGAGGTGACCTCGGCCTGGCCGAAGTCACGGCCGACGCGGCGCGTGCGGATGACGCACACGCGGCCCACGAAGTCGGCGCGGGAGGGGACGCGCTCCTTCGGGACGAGCCGTCGCAGTGAGAGGACGACGAGGCGCGTGCATGCCCAGGCGCAGACCAGTGCCGCGACCAGTACGGCGACCAGGGCGGGGGTGCTCGTGAACAGCGTGCCGCCCACGAGGCTCGCGAACCACGCGACGACGACCAGCAGCGAGACGACCACCGCGGCCGGGACTCCGCCGAGTCCCAGACCGCTGAGGAAACCGGTGGCCCCCGTCGCCTCGGCACCGTCACCGCCGTCGCCGCCATCACCGTCGAACCCGAACACGCCGGCCGCGACGAGCATCCAGTACGCGATGATCACCACAAGCATGAACGTGAACAGGACGGTCGGAAAAGACAGTGCGGCATCGACGAACTGGCCCATTGGCGTGCGAAATCCCCCCGCTGATCTGTCGGAACGTGGTCCCCTGAACACGTGTAGGTGACTATATACAGATAAAGAACAGTTAAAGGAGATAGTTCCCGAAGCGGACAGAATCCGCATGATCTTTAAGTGCGGCGGCTACCGGCGCGTACGAGGGCCGGTGGCAGGGGGCATGCGGAAGCGGAGGAGCGGGAGCGGGCTCCGCGTCCTCGGCTCTGTCGCGAGAAGACGCTCCGGAAAACCGTCGCGGAGGTCAGGCGGGGCGAGTGATCATGTAGGCGAGACCGACGAGGATCACGATCGGAATGAGCCACACGACGGCCTCGATGGCGAACTCCTTGTACATGAGGACATCCCTCCGGGGCGGTGATCGGCGAGGATCTCCGACGATAGCCGTTGTCTCCGTCGGCGACCAGGACCCTTCACCTACCGGAACGGCTCCCTGCACGAGAGGGCACCCATGAGCCGGTTTCCCCCGTGAGAGTTCCGTGAGAGTCAGGTCTCCTCAAGGGGTTGATTCCCGCGAGAATCCGGTCTTCGCGGGAGGCAGGCTCTCGCCGAGCCGGTCCCTACGAGGGGTTGGCCGAGCCGACCACCACCGAGGTGTCCGACATCTCCCCCTCGACCACGTCGGCGACCACGCAGGTGATGTTGTCGGGCCCGCCCGCCTCGCAGGCGAGCGCGATCAGCTGCCGCGTCACCTCGTCGAGATCGTCGACCTCGGCCAGCACCTGGCGGAGCCGCTCGGCGTCGACCACCCCCGACAACCCGTCGGAACAGAGCAGATAGCGGTCACCGAGCTCGGCGTCCCGCAGGGAGAGGTCGAGCTCAAGGTTGTCGCCGCCGTCGAGGACCTGCAGCAGGATCGACCGGTGCGGATGGCGGGCCGCCTCCTCGGCGGTGATCCGGCCGTCGTCCATCAGCGTCTGGACCAGGGTGTGGTCGTAGGTGATCTGGTACAGGTCACCGTTGCGCAGGAGGTAGGCGCGGGAGTCGCCGATGTGGGCGAGGGCGACGCGAGAGCCGTTCCAGAGCATCAGGGTCAGGGTGGTCCCCATGCCGGTGAGCGACGGGTCCTCCTCGACCAGCTCGCGCAGGCGCTGGTTGGCCTTGCGGACCCCCGCCTCGGCGGCGGCGGCGAGGTCGCCGGGGCACTCATGGTCAAGGGAGGCGACGCTGGCGATCGCCGCCGAGCTGGCGACCTCCCCGCCCACGTGGCCGCCCATCCCGTCGGCCACGGCGAGAAGCCGGGCGCCCGCGTAGGCGGCGTCCTCGTTGCCTTGCCGGATCCGGCCGACGTCGGAACCTGCCGTATAGCGCAGCGTGATCATCTGCACATCACTGGATCGTCGAGTTGCACGAGCTGAGCCGCTTTCGGACAGTTGGGATGGGCATAGGGCGAACCGAGATGTTCCACAATCCACTTAACACCATGGTGACGCAAGCGGCCTGGGGAAGTGTTGCCACATCTGTTGACACCCACGGTGGCGCGTAAGCTGGTTTCAGCGCCACGCGGGGTCCCTCCAGCACCCCCGCACTGTGCCCGGATTGCCCCACCTCACGCATCGCTAGGAGATCAGTAATGGCCGCGATCATTCAGGAGGCGGCTCGTCGTCGCACGTTCGCGGTGATCAGCCACCCCGACGCGGGTAAGTCGACCATGACCGAGGCACTGGCGCTGCACGCCTCCGCGATCAGCCAGGCGGGTGCGGTGCACGGCAAGTCCGGGCGGCGCGGGGTCACCTCCGACTGGATGGAGATGGAGAAGGCGAGAGGCATCTCGATCACCTCCGCCGCCCTCCGGTTCGAGTACCGCGGGCACATGTTCAACCTCGTCGACACCCCCGGCCACGCCGACTTCTCCGAGGACACCTACCGGGTGCTCGCCGCCGTCGACTGCGCGGTCATGCTGCTGGACGCGGCCAAGGGCATGGAGCCGCAGACCTTGAAGCTGTTCGAGGTCTGCCGGCACCGCCGCATCCCCGTGATCACGTTCGTCAACAAGTGGGACCGGCCGGGCCGCGAGGCCCTGGAGCTGCTGGACGAGATCGAGGAGCGCACCGGCCTGAAGCCGACGCCGATCACCTGGCCGATCGGCACCGGCGGCTTCTTCCACGGCGTGGCCGACCGCACCGACGACCGGATCGTCCGCTACACCCGCACCCCCGGCGGCGCCACCAAGGCCATCGAGACCGACCTGAGCGCCGAGCAGGCCCTCGCGGAGCTGGGCGGCGACTGGGAGCGGGCCAAGGACGAGATCGACCTGCTCTCGGCGATCGGCGCCGACCACGACCAGAAGACCTTCGAGGCGCACGAGTCGACCCCGGTGCTGTTCGGGGCCGCGCTGTCCAACTTCGGCGTCGGCCGCCTGCTGGACGCCATGGTCGACATCGCCCCCGCCCCCACACCTCGCCCCGATGTCGCCGACGACCCGCGCCCGCTGGAGGAGCCGTTCTCCGGCCTGGTCTTCAAGGTGCAGGCCAACATGGACCCCTCGCACCGCGACCGCATCGCCTTCGTCCGGGTCTGCTCGGGCAGGTTCGAGCGCGGCATGGTGCTCGTCCACGCGGCCACCGCCCGCCCGTTCGCCACCAAGTACGCCCAGTCGGTCTTCGGCCAGGAGCGCGCCACGATCGACGAGGCGTATCCCGGCGACGTGGTCGGACTGGTGAACGCCAGCGCCCTGCGGCCCGGTGACACGCTGTATGACGGCCCGCCCGTCGAGTTCCCGAGGATCCCGAGCTTCGCCCCCGAGCACTTCTCCACCGCCAGGGTCCGCGACTCCAGCCGATCCAAGCAGTTCCGCAAGGGCATCGAGCAGCTCGACGCCGAGGGCGTGGTCCAGGTGCTGCGCTCCGACGTCCGCGGTGACCAGTCGCCGGTGCTCGCGGCGGTGGGGCCGATGCAGTTCGACGTGGTCAAGCACCGCATGGCCGCCGAGTTCAACACCGAGATCCTGATGGACCGGCTCGACTTCAGCATCGCCAGGCTCACCGACGCCGAGTCGGCGCTGATCCTGGCCCGCCAGCGCGGGGTGGAGGTCTTCACCCGCTCGCTGGACGGGGTGCTGCTCGCGCTGTTCACCGACGAGTGGCGCATGCGCGGCGTGCTGCGCGAGCACCCCGACCTGGTGCTGAACGCACTGCTCGCGGACACGCGCGGGTGATGTCGAGGTGAGACGGGTCGCGTGAGGCTCGTATGAGGTGAGACGGGGAGGTCAGGAGACCTTCCCGTTGCACATTCATGGTGAGATATGTCGTTATGAGTGTGATTAAGTGGGGCATTCTGGCGACCGGCGGCATCGCCGCGACCTTCACCGAGGACCTGAAGCTCCTGCCTGACGCCGAGGTGGTCGCGGTCGGATCGCGGTCGGAGGAGTCCGCACGGGCCTTCGCCGACCGGCACGGCATCCCGCGGGCCCACGGAAGCTGGGCCGAGCTCGCCGCCGACCCCGACGTGGACATCGTCTACGTGGCCAACACCCAGAACGCCCACCACGACGCCGTACGGACCTGCCTCGAAGGAGGCAAGGCCGTCCTGTGCGAGAAGGCGTTCACCCTCAACCGAGGCGAGGCCGCCGCGCTGGTCGACCTCGCGCGGGAGCGCGGCCTGTTCCTGATGGAGGCGATGTGGACGCGCTGCCTCCCGGCCGTCCGCAAGGTCATGGAACTGGTCGAGGCAGGCGCCATCGGCCCGGTCAACACCGTCCACGCCGACTTCGGCTTCTCCGTCTCCGTCCCGCCCGAGCACCGACTCCGCAACCCGAAACTCGGCGGCGGCGCCCTGCTCGACGTGGGCGTCTACCCGATCTCCTTCGCTCACATGGTGCTCGGTGTCCCGGCCGGTGTGCGCTCCTGGGCACGGCTCACCCCCGAGGGGGTGGACGAGAACACCGGCGTGCTGCTCGGCTACGACAACGGCGCGGTCGCCCTGCTGTCCTGCGGCCTCACCACGCACAGCCCGGTCGCCGCGTCCATCTCCGGCCCGCTCGGCCGGATCGAGGTGCCCGGCCCGTTCTTCCGCCCCGACACCTTCGTTTTGCATCCCACGGAGGGCGAGCCGGAGACCTTCCACGTCCCCTTCGAGGGCAAGGGCATGCTGCACGAGGCGGTCGAGGCGATGCGCTGCCTGCGGGAGGGGTTGCTGGAGAGCCCGCTGATGCCCTGGCAGGCGACGTTGGACGTGATGGGCATCATGGACGAGGTCCGCTCGCAGGTGGGTGTCCGTTTCCCGGGTGAATAGTTGAGCGGGCGTTTTTTCTTATAGCTGGGGCTGTTCCCTTTCGGCGCACCCGGAGTTTTCCGGGTGCGCTGTGCGGGTGCTCATTGCGCCGGTGTGGTTGGTGTTCGTGTTCGCATACGAGCGGGTGGGTGCTCTTTGTGCCCGCTGCGGTGGGCGGGTGCTCCGGCCGGCCGTCTCAGTTGCTGTCTGGTGTTTCAGGCCTCCGGCCTGCTCGGGCGTGGTGGTTGCGGGCTCTTTTTAAGCCGGCCGGAGCACCCGCCCACCTCCGCTGCACGTGTTCCGGCTGTGCGGGGTGCGGGCCGTAGTTGCTTTCTTTCCGGCCGCCCTGACGACCTGCCGCCGCTGAAGCGTCTTTGAAGGCGCGTTCAGGGTGAGTCGCCGTAGCTGAAGCGTCCCGTGCACGACCCAGTCCAGGGCTGAGGCGCCACAGGCCGCACTACCGGCGCGCTGCAAGACCCTCGTCGTGGACACCGGCGTCATCGCGTTGGAAGCCGAGACGGTCAAGGGCGTCCCGGTTGGGGATCACAGCTGTCCATCGCCAAGGTCCTCGGGGTCGACTACGTAGACACGTCCGTGCTCCGGGATTGCCCGTCGGTCGAGCGTAGTTCGAACCAGACGACGGTTCCGGTGGAGTCGCGGTGGAATCCCCAGCGGGTGGCGAGGTCATTGACGAGCATGAGTCCTCGGCCGCCGGTGGCCTCCAGGCCGGGCTTTCTGGTGCAGGGGATCTGTGAGGCGCCTGGGTCCTGGACGGTGATGAGCACGCCGTGGGGGAGGAAGGCCACCGTGACGACGAACTCCCGTGACCGCTTGGCCTTCCCCGCGTCGTACTCGTATAGCCTTGCACCGCACGGCCCCGCGTCGTACGGTCCGGTGTCGATGGCTTCGGTATCGGCCGGTCGGGCGTCGAGTGATCCGTTGGAGTGTTCGACGGCGTTGGTGGCGAGTTCGCTGGTGAGGAGCATGGCGTCGTCGCGGAGCGGGTGGTCGTTGCCGAGGAGTTCGGCGACGAAGGCGCGTGCGGGTCTGACCTGCTCGGGGGTGGCGGCGAACCGCTGAGAGATAACGGGCGTGTGGCCGAGGGACGCCGACCAGCCAGGGATCCGTCCCAGGTGCGGTGACCGTACGGCACGGGTGGTCATCGTGGTGCGGAGGCGGTCAGCGAGTACGCCGACGAGCAGGGACAACAGGCATGCGGTCATCTCGGTCACCTCCCGCGTTTTCCGTCGTGTCGCTCTCGTCGCGTGGGAGCGGGTTTTCTGTTCTGGGGTGGTAGCTCTCGATGTTCTGTATCTGTGCGGCGAGTTCGGCGGGGGTGGTGGCCTCGATCAGGCCGATGCGCTCTCGGCACCAGGCGGGGGAGAGCGCCCAGTAACGGCCGGTGGCCTTGCCGTACCAAAGGTGCCAGCCGAAGAACCGCGGCGCCGGGGTGTGCGGCGCTTGGTGGTCGGTGCTGGTCTCCTCGATGGGGCCGTGCCGGGAGGTGGTGTGGGCGGAGATCATGCTGTCACCGCCGTGCGGCGTGGCTGGTGTCTGCCTGCTCCGGGTCGCGAACCTGGTGGTGATTGTCGTTCGTACGGCGGGGTGTGCGTCGTGGAGGCCGGTTGCGCGTGGCGTCCGTGGCTGCTGGGGAGAGTGCCCGTGAGGGGGCGGTGCGGTGGGCAGGCGGTGAGGGTAGGCGTGGGCGGTTTCTTGCAGAGGCCCGAGGCGGCGTCGGGCCGTCATGCGGGTGCGGACCTGGGCGGCGGTGGGTTGTTCTCACAGGTGGCCGGGGCGGTGGGGCAGGCTGGCCGCGTTGTGGGCGTAGGGGGGATGGCCGCACCAGCGGCAGCCCAGGGGTGAGGGTGGTCGTTCGGCGTGCCATCGAACCCGGATGATCTTGATGGCTCTACTAGGGTTGAGCATAGTTCGCACCTCCAGTGTGCGGGCGAGGCTCTGCCAGGCGACGTCACTCGCCTGGCAGAGCCGTTTTGTGGGGTTCCAGGGCTCTGATTTCCTGGATGTCGGTAGTCGTCTTAGGTCAAAGGGGCTTCCCTGGTGTGGGTGGGGGCCGCTTGCCTGAGGACCGCTGTGATCGCGGACGGCGTGCTCAGCGGGCAGGGGTATCTCCTGCCGCTCCCACACTTGTCGTCGCTCACGAAAGGTGACGCTATGAACGCGTAGAGATACCGACATCAGTGCCGCTGATACTTTGGCGCGCGGGGAGGTCAAGCAGGTCACGGCGGGTTACCGTGAGCCCATGGCCTACTTGGACCCGGCGGCGGAGAGCGTGGGAACCCGCGTACGGCGTGCTCGTAAGCGCGTGGGCATCACCCAGACCGAACTGGCGCGGCGCGTCGGCCGCGCCCAGTCCTGGGTATCAGCGATCGAGAACGACAGCCTTCCCCTGGACTCCATCGCGCTCGTCAACACCCTCGCCCGCGCCCTACGTGTACATCCCAACGAACTGACCGCGCGCCCTTACCGGGGCGGCAACCCAACAGAGGATCGGGGACACACGGCGATTCCCGAGATCCGCCGCCAGCTGGAGCGCTACGACCTCGACCCCGAATGGGCCGGTGAGGTGCGTTCCCTGCCCGAGTTGCGTGCCGCGACCGAACACGCCTGCCGCCTGCGGATAGAGACCCGCTACGCGGAGTTGGCCGACGCACTGCCGGCGCTACTCTCCGAACTTCAGGCGGCGACCCACCTGTACGCCGAGCCTGACCGCAGCGCGGCCTTCGGACTGCTTTCGGCTGTCTACCGGGCGGCGGACTCGGCCGTCTACGACCTCGGGTATGCCGATCTTGCTCTGCTGGCCACCGGCCGGATCCAGTGGGCCGCCGAACGTTCGGGAGACCCGTACCCCTTGGCGGTGGCCATGCGACGACGCGCGCGGAACCTGTGGGCCAGTGCATCGTGGAACGACGCGCTCACCGTGCTCGACTCGGCCTGCGCGAGCATCGAGGACGAGTACACCGCGGATCGGCCGGAGGCTTTGGCCGTCTGGGGCGCGCTGCAACTGTGCGCGGCGATCACCGCGGCCCGCAAGAACGACGCAGGCGAGGCGTGGTCGCGACACCGGCTCGCGGCAGAAGCGGTCACCCGGCTCGGAGCTCGTCAGCGCACCAACTACTACGAGCTGTGCACCAGCCAGACCAACGTCGATATCCACGGCGTAGCCGTCGCGGTCGAACTCGGTGACGGCCCCCAGGCCATGAGCAGGGCAAAGATGATCCAGCTCCCGAAGGGCCTACAGGCCAACCGCGTCGGATACCACCACCTCGACTACGCTCGCGCCCTGCTCTGGTGCGGTCACCGCGAAGCCGCCACAGCGGAATTGGAACACGCCGAGAAGGCGGCCCCCCTCCTCATCCGCAACCACCCCATGGCCCGGCAGGCCGTACGGACCCTGCTGGACCTGGAACGCTACAGCTACCGCGAACGCATCCGCCGCCTCGGCGTACGCATGAACATCCTTTGAGACGTTCGATTGCGTACTCTGCTGGCATCCACTTGACCAGCGCGGACACGTTCTGCCGTCTCGGAAAGGAGTGATCTGGTCCTATCGCAGCCCGCCAGAGCGTCGGGTAGACCGCTGTGCTACCTGTCTGCGGCGAACAGGAAGATCAGGTGGAAACCTTCATCAGCTGAAACCGATCAAGCGGACGTGCACGCGTACCTCCCGCCGTCCGAACCGGCCTGCCACCTGGGTGAACGCATTATTCATTCAACCCGGCCCGCAGTCGAGTTGCTCTACTCTGGACAACGCGGCCACCGTACGATCTTCAGCTACATAACACCTGAATGATCACAGCGGTGGCCGTGTGCTTCCCACCGGCCTATGGCTACCCCGACAGGTATCAACAGGTGTACCGACAGGTGCTCCATCCCAGCTCACATCCCGAAATGCGACTGAAGTATTAGCACGGGGCGGAACCACTGTGGCTGGCGGCTGCGCTTATAAGGTATCTACCGTTCTGGTCTTTATTTTTATCCTGGAGAATATTCAGGGAAAGAAGTGCGGTGATATCCCCAATTGGTTTGCTGAAGCACAATTTGCTGTCCTGACTCTCAGGGCCTAGTAGGGAGGCTTCGAAAGTCCAGCCATCGACAGTAGCTGCATCCCTATAGAAAGATAGTAGATTGTCCTTAGGGCCCGAAAATCGATACGTTATCTCAGCATATGCGTATCGATCGTCAGGCTCGCATCCAGTGTGGATATCTTTTTCTGGAATTGCATCCGGAGGGTGAGAATCAAAGATATTCAATGATTTCAAGGCGGGAGCGAGGCGCTTGTCGGAGTCGGCGCAACCGTATCCGAATGGCCCCCAGGGAATAAACCCAAGATAGATGCTCCCTCCTAACACAACTAAAGTTATCACGGTGAGAATGATGTAGCGGCGCAGTTTAAATCCCATACCTACTCAGCATGATTTCGATATTAATATTCTGTGGATCTCATCAATCGTGACAGATATGCCAGCTCGGCCGGTCGGGCCAGCACCGCATCTGGTCCGACCCCGCGGCCGCCGCCTTTTTGGGGTGCCGCTACTGCCTGGGATCGGAGATGGTGGCCCACCTGGACGAGAGCACCCGCACGCTGGTGATGGCACCCTGCCGATGCCAGGCGCCCGGGGATCTATCGGCGAGCGCGTAGGAAACCGCGGACTGTTTGGCCCCTAGCTCCGCGGCGCCGCTCCAGGACGCGGCGACCGCTGCGCGCTACCGTGGTGATGTTACCCCGGCCACCGACTCGACACCCGAAACAGCAGCCGCCTAAGATCAGCCCACGGCACCTACCTCGTCGAGCCTTTTACACCGCTCCGAGGACGCGACCGGCCAGCGCCGTCTCATACGTGGCAGGAAGCACGATCGACCAAAGTCAGTAATCCTCTGGTCCTTCGAGTGTGGGTAATCCTAATGCCCTACCGACTTCGCTACTGATGGCGGAATAGCTAGCGACGCCGAACATGCCACACGGCATTACCTTACTCTCTATTGGGCGTCGCATCTCATCTACGTATTTACCGAAAGGGATATCCCAAAAGCAATGCTTTTTGAGGATGTCGCGCTCTCCGAGGGGAGGGCTGGCGAGGGTTTGAAAGTAACCCATTGTCCATGGCCTGCGGTTCGTAAAGAGCGGCGGTATTAGGAATGATCGTGTATCTATAGTTCGATAATCAATGGTGATACTAGGGCTTTCGAGTGCGTAGATATAGATTAAACAAGCAGCGTCGGTCAGTGGATGGTCTTCTGGCATGGATGGAATAATGACGCGTCCAAAAAAATTCCCGCGATTCTTCACGGAAAAAGTGAACAGGTCCCCGGCAGTCAGGCGCTTGCGTGAGCTCTTCAGCTTCTCGAAGTGAAGTTTATCGTCGTTCATCCTTGAATCCTACCACTCATAGGAGGTGTGGTGCGTTATTCCTGAGCCATCGGACTCCCCAGTTGACCATGTGCTGGTAGTGGGGATGCTTTGGTGCGATGCTATTAATTGTATTGGTTAGTTGAAAGCTGTTAGGTCCTCCCACTATTTTATGTCTGTGTATAATAGCCTGCTCGACTGCGCGGGCTTGCCCTCGAGTCAGGCCGCTGGCGAATGGCACCACACTTGTGAATCTACTGCCATGTTTATAAGTGCGACTCTTCAAGTTATTGGTGATGCCAACATAAACAACTTTGTTACCCGAATAGCCAAGATAAACATAATTTTTTGCTAGTCCGGCGGCGAGCTTTTTTCCTGCGGCAAGAATAGCTGCCAGGCGTGCAGCAGGAACGGCCGCCATTTCCTCTAGTTCATTTCCCGCTGCCCACGTGTCTCCGCACCACGTCTTGTTGTGACCGCAGATGTACAGGTGTAGCATGGCTTGGCCTTGAGCGGACTCCCATCCGGAGCACCGTAGCCGCTGGTTACAGTAATGCTGCTTCGCATTTTTGAGCCATTTGCTATACGCGGCCGTCGACGGCGGCAGAATAAGGTCACCATAAAGGGTGTACGCGGGCGGCATTTCACACTTCCCGGCGCCAAATTTCTTTACGCAAGCATTGTATTTTTCGCAACATCCTGGCGGAGGAACTGTCTTGCCGGAAGCTGGGATTGTATTGGATTTAAGTGACTTGATTAACTTCCATAGATGGTTGATAATCTTTGGGTCATCTATGCCCTCTGTAAGTGAGTCGAGGAGTGCCCGCTCCTTTTTGGTTCCGTCCCAATAGCCTTTCGGTGCTGTTTTTCCTTTCTCTGTGACGCCTAGGTTTCTGCCTCTTTCCTCGTCGAACCACCAGTCCATCTCGATGAGGCAGCATGGCTGATCGGGCCATGAATAGTACGGCTGCCCTGGGATGACCTCTGGTGGGTTGAAGGTCCAGTTTGAGGAACCTCGGTCTAGGTATTTGTCCCAGTAGCTGCTTGTGTCGTAGGACTGCCAGTCTGAGATCCCGGAGGTTCCGGTTTGGGAGCCTCCGCCCAGGATGGGGATGCTGTTGTGTCCGGTGGGGTCGGTGTTGGTGAGGGGGGCGGCGTTGGCGTAGGTGTAGCGGTTGGCCTGGACTGATGGGTCGGGGTTGAGGGTGGCGGTGTCGCGGGAGGTGAAGGTGCCGGTGCCGGGCTGGTACCAGCGGGCGTGCATGTTGACTTTGCCGGTGTCGGGGTCGGTGTATTCGCCCTGATAGCCCAGGCTGCGTGCGGTGCCGGTGCGGTGGGTGACTTCGCCGAAGGGGTCGTAGGCGACCGAGTCGACCAGGGCGGTGGCGGAGAAGGTGCCCACCACGTCGCCGTGCAGGTCGTTCATCACAGCGAGCGCGGGGCTTGCGCCTTCTTGCAGGCTGAGCAGGCCGCCGAACGGGTCGCGACCGTACTTGGCCTGGACGGCGCCCACACCGTCGGCGACGGTGACGAGGTCGTTGCTCAGTCCGGAGTAGGTGAAACGCTGCTGGGTAGCGCCGGCAGTGCGTGAGGTCATCCGGTCCAGGGCGTCGTAGCCGTAGGTGGCCTCTCCATCGGAGACCATGCGGTCGAAGGCGTCGAAGGCCAGATCGCGGGTGACCCCGGCTTTGGTCTCGGTGGCGAGGGTGCCGCGCGGGGTGTAGGTGTAGTCGACTCCGGCGCCGGAGGTGAGCCGGTTGCGCTGGTCGTAGACGAAGGTGTTGCTGCCGGCTTTGGTGCGGTTGCCGGAGGCGTCCCACTCATAGGCGGTGACGGCGCCGCCCGGGGCGGTCCAGGAGGTCAGGCGTCCGGCGCGGTCATGGGTGTAGGTGTTGGTTCCGGCTCCGGCGGTGCCGGTGGTGGTCTTGGTGGTGAGGTTGTCGTCCTTGTCCCACCCATAGACGATCTTCGACAGTTCGGTGCCGGAGTTGTTCTTCACCGCCTGGGAGGTGAGCCGGTCCATGGCGTCGTAGCCGTAGGTCTGGGTGCCGACCGGGTTGGCGGAGGTTTCGCTGGTGAGCCGGTTGGCGTTGTCGTAGCCGTAGGTCCAGGTGCGGCCGGTCACCGGGTCGGAGGCGGTGCTGAGCCGGTCGACGGCGTCCCAGGTGTAGGTGGCCGTGCCGGTCGGGTCGATACGCTGGGTGAGGTTACCTACCGCGTCGTAGGCGTAGGCGGCGACCTGGTTGGTGGCCTTGGAGACCTTGGTCAGCAGGCTACGGTCGTTGTACTCCAGGCTGTAGTCACCGATCGCGGTGAGGCGGCCCGCACTGTCGTAGGTGACCGCACGGTTCACCGTGGCCATCGCAGCGCCGCTGCCGGTCTCGGCGGTCATCCGGTCCAGGTGGTCGAAGGTGCGGTCGATGCGCACTCCGCCCGGCTGCACGGTGGCGGTGGCGTTGCCGGAGGCGTCGTAGAGGTTGGTCCAGGTCCGGTCGGCGGCGCCTGGGTGGGCGGTGGTGGATGGTTCGATGACGGATTCGACCAGGCCGAGGGTGTTGTAGGTGGTCCAGGTGGCGTTGCCGCGCCCGTCGGTGGTGCGGGTGCGCGCCCCGCTGGCGTCGTAGCCGAACGTCGAGGTGATCGACGAGGTCGCGGAGACCGGTTCGATCAGGGAGGTCAGCCGTCCCGCGGCGTCGAACGTGCGCTGGGTGACGTGTCCCTCGGCGGAGGTGGTGCTGGTCGGGTTACTGGCTGCGTCGTAGCCGAAGCCGACCGTGCGCAGCACCGTGACAGGGCTGGTGCCGGTGAGGTCCTTGGCGGAGATCTTGCGGCCGGCGAGGTCGTAGGCGACCTCGGTGGCGTTGCCGAGCGCGTCGGTCACCTTGGTCTGTCGGCCCATCAGGTCGTAGGCGGCGGTGGTGGTGCGACTAGCTGGAGCGGTGGTGGTGGGGGTGGCCGGGGCGATAGTGGTGGTGACCTCTCCGGCGGCGTTGACCGTGTAGGTGGTGGTCTTGTTACCGGGCGCGACGGTTTTGACGAGGTTGCCGGCGGTGTCGTAGGTCAGGGCGGTGGTGTGCGCGGCGGTAGTGGGGGTGCGCTCGATCACGGTCTGGGTGATCTGACGGCCCAGGTCGTCGTAGGTGGCCTCCCTCCGGGCGCCGGTGGGGTCGATCACCGCGAGTTGTTCGCCCAGCAGGTTGTACTCGCCGACCCAGGCGCCGCCTGGCCCGGAGGGGCCGGGTTCGGTGACCTTGACCGGGCGCCCCAGCGCGTCGTAGACGGTGGAGGTGACGTGGTTACGCGGGTCGGTGACCGTGGTCTGCCGTCCGGCCGCGTCGTAGCCGAAGCTCACCGTTGGGGTGATCGCGCTGCCGCCCGGCGGGGTGTAGGACGCGCCGATGGTCGAGGTCAGGCGCCCGGCCTTGTCGAAGACGGAGGTGGTGGTGCGCCCTTCGGCATCGACGAGGTGGGTTTGCAGGCCAACGCTGTTGTAGCCGTATTTCACGGTGGGTTGCCCGGTGGCGGTGGTGGTTCCGTTTTTTTCGATTGTCACCTGCGCGGCCTTGGTCTCTACGAGCCGTCCGGCCAGGTCGTAGTGCATCGTGGTGGTGAAGTCCGCAGCCGTGGCGCCGGAGGCGTTTCCACGTGGGTCGGTGGTCGCGCTCAGCAGGCCCCGGTCATCGTAGGTGTGGGTGGTGATCAGGTCGTCGGTGCCGTTCTCTACCGTCTGCCGGGTCACCTGGTTCAGCACGTTGTGCAGATAGGAGGTGGATTCGGTGCGGGTGGTGCCGGTCGCGGTGAAGGTCTTCTTGGTGACGTTGCCGGCCGCGTCGTACTCGAAAGCGGTTTTGCGCCCCAAAGCAGCGGGATCCAGTGTGGTGGAGGTGAGGCGGCTGGCGGCGTCATAAACGGACTCGATGGTGGTCTTGCCGCCGCCGCTGACGTGGCGGATGAGGTTGCCGGCCGGGTCGTACTCGTTTTCCTGCAGCACCACATCGGCCGGGCTGGTCAAGCCGTTGAGGCGCACGTCGTCGCCGACCGTTGTCGCCGCGCGGTTGTCCATCCAGTAGGTGTAGGCCTTCTTGCGGCCCATCGCGTCGACCTGACCGGCCAGCCGACCACCGGGGTCGTAGGAGGAGGAGGTCAGCACCACGTCCTGGGCGCTCTGCGGGTTGAGGGGGCTGCCGGTCCAGTTCTTCACCGTGGCAGAAGCCGGTTGACCGCGTTTGGTGTAGGCGAAGGTGAACGTCGTGCCCACCGGGTCGGTCGCCGAGGTTTGAGCGCCGGTGACATCCCAGGTGGAGGCGGTCACGCCGCCCTCAGGATCGGTGACGGTCTGCGCTCGCCCCAGGGCGTCGTAGGTGTAGGTGGTCGTGCGCGGCGCATCGCCGCCTGTCAGGTCGGTCACCGTGGTGGTGAGCGGGTTGCTGTCGGCGTCGTAGGTCAGCGTGGTCTTGGTGGTGTGGGTGACGTCGGTGACCTCGTTCTTCACCCCGGGATCGGTGCGGGTGAGCAGACGGCCCAGCCCGTCGTAGGTAAAGGCCGTACTCACCCCGCCCGGATGAGCCGCCGAGACCTCGGTGCGGGAGGTTAACCTGCCGACCGCGTCGTAGCCGAACGTGGTCTTCAGCCCTGATGGGCTGGTCTGCTCGGCTACCTGTCCGGAGGCGGTGTAGCGGTAGGTCGTCTCGTTGCCCTTGGGGTCCTTGGCGGACTCCAGTAGTCCGGCTGGGGTGGTTCCGCCGCCGATCGCGGGTTCGGTGCCGTCGGTGTAGGTGGAGATCGTCGAGCGGCCTGTGGGGAAGTCCGGGGTGGCCGGGCTGGTCACCTTCGTCACCTCACCGTGGGAGGTGTATTCGGTGACGGTGGCGTAGGTGGTGTCGGTCTCAGAAGCTGAGCGTCCGTCGCGGTACACCGTCACCTGGTCGTTGCGCGGATCGAAGGCGTCACCGGTGTTGAGGTGGTATTTCCAGCGTTCGATCGCGCATTGACCCGGAGCGCGGCAGTATTTGCGGGCGATGAGGTTGTCGCGCTCGTCGAAGTAGACGTCGTTGACGATGTTGTTGCGGTCGATCAGCTTGGCCAGCGAGCCCGACAGGTTGTACTCATGCCAGGAGGTGTGGCCCAGCTGGTCGGTCTCGCCGATGATGCGATAGCCGCGCCAGGCGTCGTAGAGGTACTTCAACTGCTCGGTGCGCGGGTCGATGACGGTGACGCGGGCGGCGCCGCTCTGGGGGTCGTAGGTTTGTGCGCCGATCTGCCAGGTGCCGCCGTTACGGTCAACATGGGTTTTGAGCCGGTCGGTGGCCGCATCGTAGGTGTTGGCCGCCCAGGCTCGGCCCGAGGGCAGGGTGAGGCCGGTGAGCTTGTGCGCCGCCTCGGCTCGAGCCGCATGGTGGGCGCTCGCCTCGGCCTCGGTCAGTGGCTTGTCATAGAGGGCGACCTCGTCGATGAGCCCCTTGAACGCGAACGCCGCCCGCGGGGAGGGCACCGCCGGGGAGGTCGCCGGGTCGGCCACCCCGTTGCCGATCGTCGCACTGTTGCGCCAGGCGGTCACCGCCGCACTCAGCGTGCCGACCTGCGCCCCGTCCAGGAACAACGTCTGATTCGAGCCCGAGACGCTCAGCACCACATGGTGCCAGGTGTTGTCGTTGACCACACCGGCCGAGGTGATCGGCGCGGCGACCGCGGCCAGCGAGCCGCGCAGCTTGCCGTCGGTGCCGACATACAACATTGGCCCCCATGGAATCCCGGAGGTTTCCTGGGTTCCGGCGGCCATCAGCACCCCGGACTGCGCTGTTTTGAACCACATCTCCACCGAGATCTGATCGCCCAGATGCGGCACCGTGTGCGCGGGCAGCTTCAGCGCCGAGCCGGTGCTGAACTCCACCGCGGTATCGGTGCTACCGGCCAGCGCGCCAGGCTTGGCGTAGGCCACCGACTGGTAGGTGGCGTCTGCCTGGCCGGCGCCCTGGTCGGTGGCCGTTGTTCCGGAGGTCTCGCCCAGCCGCCAGTAGGCGTACGGGTCGGCGTCCAAAACACCGCTGCGGTACTGCGAGCCGACACCGTAGCTGTAGTGGGTGCAGTTCGGGGCGGCCACCGGCGCACACACTCCGGTCAGTCGATCGCCGTCGTAGTGGTAGGTCCACGTCAACGGCGCACCGCCCACCGGGTCACTGGAGACCGAGGTGACGTGAGCGCCGGTCCAGGTGAACGACAGCGATCGCCCACCGGTGGCTGTGGCCGTCGTCAGCTTCCCACCCGTGCCGTAGGTCAACTCCACGCCGCGGCCCCGGGAATCGACGACCTCGTTGAGGCGGCCTTGGGCGTCGAAGGCGTAGGTGGTGGCTGACTTGTCCATCAGCCGCCAGGTGCCGCCGCTGTCCTCGGCCAAGGTGGCGTGCATTCCCGGCGGCGGCTGAAAGGCCCCCGCTCCGGTGCCCATGAACCGCACCTGACGGCCGTCGGGGTAGGTCACCAACGCCGCAACTGCCGCCCCTCGCACCTCCTTGACGACCTTCATGTCCCAGCGGGTCGACCACCCCGCCCCGAAAAGGCCATCGGTGCGCGGGTCCATGCTGTTGTAGGAACGCGTCACCGACAACGGCGGCCCGGCGGTGGGAACCGACAGGTCGGTGGCGGTGGTGGTGTAGTTACCGTTTTGCTGATGAAACTCCTGACCGTCGGCGCCGGAGGTGGCCAGCAGGGAGGTCACCACGGGCTGGCGAACCCCAGTGACGAAGGTGTGCACCGGCGAGAGGGTCGAGGTCGAGTTTGAGGTGTCGGTGACGGTGACCGTCCACCAGTACTGCTTCCCCCACGCCAGCTTGGCCGCCGGCACCTTCCAGGTGCTCACCCCAGCCGCCAAGGTGCCCGAGGAGGTGCACCCCGTCCCGGTCATCGTGTCCTTGTCACAGATCTTGAACGCATACCGCACCGACCCGCCCACCACACTGCGCCCCTGGGCCCGCAACGTGGGAGTCAGCGAATCCATCAACATCCCGCTGCGCGGGAAGGTGTTCAGCAACACCGGCTCATCGACCAGCAGCGACTCCTGCCGCTGTGCCGCAGGAGGGGACTTCTTCGCCGACGACCCGCTCTGCGTATCGCCCTCCCGCTGGTTGACGAACCGCTCCTCGATCGGGACCGCGTCTTCGGGGGGTTCGATGTCGGATCGCCACTGGCCCTCGACCACCGCCGCCAGCACCTCACTGGTCGCCTCAGTGCCCACCAGAGTCGGCAAACCGGCGGCTGATCCGGTCAGCTGACGGGGCGTCACCAGCGGCAACCCCGCCAACGCGGGTGACACCTCGACGCCGGCCACAGCCGGTAGCGCCGGGATCTGCAACAACCCGGGAACGACCACGAGTAACGCCAAATGCGTCCAGCGGGCCGAGCGCAGCAATGACAGACTCCGGCGCATACGCCGTCACCCTCCGAACAAGTCAGCGCGGAAGCCAATCGTCCCCGCGTTACCCCAGCCCACGACAGGTTCCAGCCCACGGCCGGGGTCAATGGTTCGGAGCGTGCCAAAAGCAAACGATCAGAAAGTACCCATGAAGTCTTTATGTGCGCAATATGTGTAAGGGGGGCTAAATAGGACACGGGCTTCGGGTTTGAAAGTGCCGTGTATTGAGGCCGCGTTCTCGCGGTGACGTTCGGTGATGGAAAGAGGTGGGCCGAAACAGTGACGCAGGGGAAGGTGTCGGTAGCTCACGGTTCATGTCGGGTGCTTCGTCTTTTGGGTTTTTCTGAAAACGCGGTCCGCGAGCGACGGGATATGGCGATCTCGCGATGGTCCGAGGGGGAGCAAAGAGTTTGAACGCGCGGTTTTGGGGCGGGTCGAAGGTGGTGACGATGGTGTTGGAGTGGCTGAAGGTGATTCTTTGCGGGTCGAAAGGTGGAGGCGGGAAGGTCGCGAGCCAGTGTGATCCGGAGCACACCGAGGCGGGCCAGCAGACATTCGGGGTCCGGGATGATGGCCCCACAGGACCGGCTGTTCACTGAAGACCTGTACGACCCGAACACCGGCCTTCCCGCATGATCATCGATTCCAGCGCCGTCATCGCCGTCATCAACGGGGAGCCTGAGGTCGCCCACTTCACCCACCCGCTGTACATGAGCCACACCGAACACCCGGGAAACCCCTCAAGCGTGGGGAAAGGGGAGACAGCCCAACAAAACGAAGTTGGACGAGCTTCCAGCCATGGCGTTCCTGGAAGGCGCGCTCGCCGGTGATCAGGCTCACCGTCCGGGCTGAAAATCTTCAGTCCTGCCTGATCAGCTGAAAGCTCATCAGGCAGGACCGTGGCCTCCCCGGATGGGGGCGGCAGAGCACGTGGGAGCGGCGTCGGGGTCGCTCAGAGGCGCAGAGTGGTCGACGCGGTGCCGATTCGCTGGCCTCCCGAGAACAGGTGGGTCTTCAGCGTCTTGTTCAGCGCGCCCGCCGCGACGGCGGTCAGCTTGACCCGGATGTTGCGGGCGTGCACGACCGAGCCGTCCACCTTGAGCTTGGCGACCGACAGGTCGAGGTCGAAGACTGGAACGCGGGACTTGGGGTTGTCGTTGACGTTGCCACTGATCTTGCCCTTGGCCAGGTCGATGACGAAGTCGCCGACCTTGAGCCGCTTGCCGTTCTTCACGTTGACGAACGCCAGGTCGCCGCGGTGCCCGACCTTCCCGGCCAGCGGGTCGACCGAGGCCCGGCCACCGGTGACCGGGTAGCTGAAGGAGAGCGCCAGGTTGTCGCCGGAGAGGTGAACCCCGGTCTTGCCGGGAGAGGTGGCGTAGACGGCGATTCCGTTCTCAAGAAGGACCTTGCCCAGGCCCCGGACCGTGGTGACCTTGGTCTCGCCGCCCTTGACGGGCGCGGTCGTGGCAGCCGAGGCCGGAGCCTGGAGAGGGAGAACGAGGAGGGCGGTGCAGGCCGCGACCGAGCTCAGCGTACGAAGAAGGCGCATGGTAGGTTTTCCCTTCCTTGACGACATCACCCCCTCTTCTTGGGCCGGGCGCCGCATGGATGCACCTTCACCCCCCATTCGCCGCCGAAGAAATGGATGATGATTGTTCCCGACCACCCCCACCGGACATGTCGCACAGCACTGACGACGACAGAGCCGAACTGGACGAGGACGCCCTGGCCGACGGCCTGCGCGGCGGAGACGAGCGCTGCCTGGCCGAGGCGTACCGCCGATGGGCCCCGATGGTCTACACGCTCGCGCTGCGCTCGCTGCGGCACGCCGCCGATGCCGAGGACGTCACCCAACAGGTGTTCATCGCCGCGTGGAAGGGCAGAGCCGGCTACAACGCCGAGGCCGGATCCCTGGCCGCCTGGCTCACCGGCATCACCCGTCACAAGGTGGCCGACCGCTGGAGGCTGATTCAGCGGGATCAGAAGATCTCCCACACCGTGGGCTCCGCCGTCGAGGAGCCTCCCGCCCTGGACACGGTGACCGACGGTGTCCTGCTGACCGACGAGCTGAACAAGCTGGGCGAGCCGCGACGTACCATCCTTGAACTGGCCTTTTACCAGCAGCTCACGCACATCGAGATCGCTGCCAAGCTGGATCTGCCACTGGGCACGGTCAAAAGTCACATCAGCCGAGGGCTCGACCGGCTGCGCCGACGTCTGGGGGTGAACGGTGCACCATCTGAATGATGACACGCTCGCGCTGATCGCCCTGGGGGAGGAGAGCGATTCCGCGCACCTGGCCACCTGCCCGGACTGCCGTGAACGTCTCGAGGGGCTCGCTCAGGTCGTTTCCGCCGTCAGGCAGGGACCGCTGGAGCATCCCAGCCCTGATGTATGGGAGGGGATACGCGCGGAGCTTGGCCTTTCTCCCGACCTTTTGCCCGGACCTGCTCAGGCTGCTCCGCTCGTCCAGGCCAAGCCGAAGGCCTCGCCCGGCCTGGGCGGGTCCGCAGGCCCGAGTGCTCCGCCGGACCCGGCCGCTCCTGCCGTAGCGCCCGCGCGGCCCCGCCCGCTCCGTCCTTCCCGCGAAGCGGGCAGCGGGGCGGCGAGGTCGCGTGTCGGCCGCCGCGTCCAACTGCTCGCCGCCGTGGCCGCCGGTCTGGTCATCGGGATCGGCGGTACGTTCCTCTTCCAGGGGCTGGCTCCGAATCGTGACACCGTCGTGGCTCAGACGGTGCTCAGCGCACTGCCGGGCAAGCAGGGAGACGGCGTGGCGGAGCTCAGGACCGGATCGGACGGCGACCGCCTGCAGGTCCGTCTCAGCGGGCTGCCCGCACCCGACGGCTTCTACGAGGTCTGGCTGCTCGACCAGGCCGCGAAGCGGATGATCTCGCTCGGAACGCTGGGCCCTTCGGGAGAGGCCTCATACCCCTTGCCCGCGAACGTCAGGACCACCGACTATCCGGTTGTGGACGTTTCGCGCGAACCGCTCGACGGAGATCCCGGACATTCCTCTGACAGCTTCCTGCGCGGAACCCTGCACGGATAGGGGACGAGCCCGTCGCATCGGCGGCGGGCTCGGCTCGCGTGTCCACGCAGAATCCGGTTAACAGGAGGCCAACGGTCATTCGGGTTGCGCGGGGGCGGCCTGTGGCGCCTCAGCCCTGGACCGGGTCGTGCACGGGACGCTTCAGCTACGGCGACTCACCCTGAACGTGCCTTGAAAGACGCTTCAGCGGCGGCGGGTCGTCAGGGCGGCCGGAAAGAAAGCAACTACGGCCCGCACCCCGCACGGCCCGAACACGTGCAGCGGAGGTGGGCGGGTGCTCCGGCCGGCTTAAAAAGAGCCCGCAACCACCACGCCCGAGCAGGCCGGAGGCCTGAAACACCGGAGCGCAACTGAGACGGCCGGCCGGAGCACCCGCCCACCGCAGCGGGCACAAAGAGCACCCGCCCGCTCGTATGAGAATACGAACAACCACAATGAGATGATCTCAGCGACTCCTACGTCATGTAGCCGTGCTCGAAATGGGTGAGGACGAGTGCGGCTTTGACGATGGCGCTGATCCGGCTGAGGTCGGCGGTGATGCGCTGGAGTGTGCGCCGTCGGCCTTTGAGCGAGGATCTCGATTCCTTCGTCGATGGAGCGGTAGGTGGTGACACGGGAGATCTTGTGGTCGCGGCCGAGACTTCTCCCGATAAGCCTGGAATTCCACCATTCATGTCTCAGAAATCCCAGCTGTCGGAACTATTCCACTGAGATCATTTCATTGAATAGCTGAAACTTTCAGTGCCGTTGACGATATTCGATGCCGACCGTATCGTTCGATCATCGCCTATGCGTGTGTCTTTCATCGCGCGCACTTCCTGACAGGAGAGGCCCATGACAGAACGGCGCGTCCGTCGGCGACGGCGCCTGATCATGTGGCTGGTGGCCGCCTTGTTCGGCGCGTTCACCGTCGTCACACCCGCCAACGCCGCCACCACCTGCACGTTGACGTTCCAAGCCAATTACCGGGGGACCGTCGGCGGGCAGTACAGGTGGCAGGTCGATGCGCGGCTGACCAACACCGGCACGACACCGTCGACCACCTGGGAGGCGGTCATCAACTTTCCCTTCTCGGCGGGCGCGGTCGTTCACCTGTTCTGGAACGTGAATAGGTTCTCGACGACCGTGTGGAGACCGGCGTCGTGGAATGGCGCCATCCTGCCGAACCAGTACGCGAACTTCGGGTTCGAGATCGACATGCCTATGACGACCACCTCGCCGCCTCTTCCCACTTCCAGTCAGTGCACCATCACCTATTGATGAAACGGGCGAGTCCATGAGGCTCGTCCGTTCGTCGGCTTTCAGTTTGTCGCGAGATCAGGAATTTCTCGTATTCTGCGACGACGTCCGCCCGGGCCATGAGGCTCGAAGGCCGCCGGCGCATCACCGCCGGCCCCGGCAAAATCGGCGACATCACCCGCGCCGCCCTCGTCCTCACCCAATTCGAGCACGATCATCCAACCGAAATTCGCTGAGATCAGCTCAATGAGCACCGAGAAAAACCACACGGCACCCCCGGAAGGCGCCTCGGGCCCCGGAAAATGGAACCGCCCCGTCAAAACGAAGTCAGACGAGCTTCCAGTCGTGGCGTTCCAAGAAGGCGCGCTCGCCGGTGGCGTACTCGGTGAAGGCCTCCTGGACCGCCTTCAGGTCCGGGACGTGCGTGCGGAACATCCGGTTCCTGACGCTGTCCTTGTACTCAAGCTCGTAGCCCGAGATCTCCGGCGAGCTCTGGACGAAGTGCTCGCCGAAGACGACCAGGGCGGTGAACGGGTTCTGCGGGGACATGGTCGCGAGCGCGTCGGAGATGAACTGGAGGTCCGGTGAGACCACGATCATCCCGTCGCCCGTGCGCATCTCCATGGTCGGGTAGACGCCCCGCGGAGACAGGTTGTGCACCAGGCCGCGCTGCGGGTCGTAGCAGACGAGCCCGCACTCGGTGGCCAGGGCGAAGACCTCGGAGGACACCTCGTCGGCGTGCTCGGGGTCCATGCTGACCAGGATGTGGTCGGGGGAGAGCCACTCGGCCCCGGGGAGTCGATCGGCGAAGGCCACCAGCCCCGGGTGCGCCTCGGCGGCGTCTTCCCCCTCTTCGGGACGGGGACCCGCGTCCTGAGGCTCCCCGGCGGGAGCCGTCTCGGCGTCATGAGGCGTCCCGGCGTCATGGGACTCCCCGATGGGAGCCGCCCCGGCGTCGGGCCGAGGCTCGGTGTTACGCGGGTCCCGGAGGCTCAGGAAGACGTTCTCCGCGCGTTCTCTGGTGATCGGTTTGGGCTCGTACCAGACGGCCAGTTCGAAACTCACGGTTCCATTGTCCTCCGGGTGCCTCTCCCGGAGGGAAAGGGCCGGACCGATCGGGTGATCGGCCCGGAGGACACGCTGATGGCCGAGGGCTCACGATACGCGGGAAGGGTCAGCCCCTGTGTGACCCCGGTGAGAACGAGTCTGCTCATTCTCGTACGGATCGTGAAGCTTCAGACGACCACTAAATCTCCTGCCACTCGGACCCTACGGAGCGACTGCATATTTTCCGCATACAAAAAAAGCTGATCAGGGGCAGCCGGTGATCGAGGAGTGGCGTCCGAGTAGTCCGGCGAGGTCGTCCGCCTTCGCCCTGTCCCCGATGAGGGTGAAGAGTTCGTGGGACTCGCGCCAGCATTTCAGGGCCTTCTCACCGTGGCCGGCCGCCACGTGGGCGAGGCCGAGGCTGCGGAGCGCGCCCGCCAGGTATGTGGTCCAACTGCGGGTGCGCCACAGCGCCACGGATTCGGTGAGGCGTTCGACGGCTCGCGGGTAGTCGCCGTCGGCGCGGTCGAGGTCGCCCAGGATCCAGAGGGCGTCGGCGAGGTGGTGGGTGAGGTTGTAGCGGCGGCTGAGCTCCTCCACGGTCTCGGCCGTGGGGCGCGCCCGCTCGTCGCCGTCGCCGCTGTAGAGCTTCGCCAGCGTGACCAGGGTCATCGTCTCGGAGGCCGGGTCCTTCGCCATCCGGGACATGACGAGCGAGCGGTTGAGACACCGTTCCGCGGGTTCGAACTGGCCGGTCTCGACGTACGCGAGGCCGAGGAACTGCAGGCAGGTCGCCTCGAAGCGCGGGTTTCCCAGCATTTCGGCCACCTGCAGCGCGCTCACCAGGTGCGGGATCGCCGAGGGGACGTCCCGCTGGCCGTTCGTGATGCCGAGGGCGAGGTGCGCGCGTGCCCGGCCGCCGAGGTGGTCGGTCTCCTCGGCGAGGCGCAGCGCCGTCTCCGCCGCCTCCACGGCCGGTTCGACGAATCCCTGCGCGGCCAGGCCCCAGGCGCACATCACGTGGGCGTCCGACAGCCCACGCAGCTCGCCGACCTCGGCGAACATCTCGGCGAGCCGGACGGCGTTGGTGTGCAGCGCGACCATCGCGCCGCCTTCGTGCTCGATGCCGGTCCAGGTGGTCACGTCGAGCAGCCCGCGCAGCATGACGGCCTCGCCGAGCAGGTTTCCCGCCGTACGGCAGGCGAGCATGGCCCGTTCGTTGAGGCGCCGGCACTCGGAGAAGAAGCCGTGGGAGTCGAAGTAGCGTTCGAGGCATCCGGCGAGGTCCCAGGCGAAGTCGTCGAGTGCCAAAGCGCAGGCCTGCTCGACGAGACCGGCGAGCGCGGTCCGTTCGGCGTTGAACCAGGCGAGGGGGTCGCGCAGGAGGGACGCGGCGATCTCCCCCGGTAGCGCCCGGCGCGGTGCGGGGCCGTGGAGTACGGCGTAGCAGGCGCCGTGGACGTGCTCCATCGCCTGTTCGGCCAGCCAGAGCCACGCGCCGAACGCCCGGGTCGTCGCGCGCAGCAGCTCGGCGGGCTCCTCCTCGGCCTCCGCGCGCTCGCGGGCGTACAGTCGGACGAGGTCGTGGAAGCGGTAGCGGGCCTGTCCGGTGGCGTCGATCCCGGAGATGGTGGCGAGCTGCGCGTCCACCAGGAGCTCCAGGTATGTCTGCCCTTCCTGGTCGGGGCGGTCGAGCAGGGTGGCGGGGACCCAGCTCGCGAAGCCGGGCACGTCGAGAAGGCCGAGCAGCCGGAAGGCGCGTCGCGCGTTCTCCGGGAGGCCGACGTAGCTTTGGGCGAGGCTCGCCCTGACCGCGTGGTCGCCGACGGTCAGCTGGTCGAGGCGTCCGCGCTCGTCGGCGAGCCGCCCCACGAGCCAGGCGATGCTCTGCCGGGGGCGGGCGGCGAGCCGCGCGCCCGCGACGCGTACGGCGAGCGGGATGCGGTCACACAGCCAGACGAGCTCGGTGGCGGCGGGGAGCTGTGCGGCGACGCGGTCGTGCCCGATCATCCGCGAGAGCAGGTCCACGGCCTCCTGGGTGCTCAGGACGTCCAGCTCGACCGGCCGTACGCCTTCCAGGCCGGAGAGCCTCGCGCGGCTCGTGACGATCACGGCGCAGCCGGACACGCCGGGGAGCAGGGGTCTGACCTGCTCCTCGGAGGCCGCGTTGTCGAGGACGATGAGGACCTTCTCGCGGGCGAGGCGGCTGCGGTACAGCGCGGCGCGTGCCTCGACCGACTCGGGGATGCTCGACCCGGGCACCCCCAGCGCGACGAGGAACCGTCCGAGCACGTGGCCGGGGTGCGCCTGCTCCTCCTCGTGCGCGCCCTGCAGGTCGACGTAGAGCTGCCCTCCGGGAAACCTGTCCGCGATCCGGTGCGCCACGTGCAGCGCCAGCGTCGTCTTGCCGATGCCGCCCATTCCGGTGATGACCGAGACGGTCGTCGTGGAGCACTCCTCCAGCCGGGCGACGAGCTCCCTGACCTGCTCGTCGCGCCCCGCGAAGTCGGCGATGTTCATCGGCAGCTCCGCGGGAGGATCGCGCGACTCGGGCGGGCCCTGTCCGGTTTCCGGCTGGTCGTCCTGCGGGTGCTCGGGGGTCGCCCACTCCCCGGCCAGGATCAGCCGGTGGAGGTCGCGGAGCCGTTCCCCGGGCTCGACGCCGAGCTCCTCGTTCAGCAGGCGCCGGGCGTCGGCGTACACCGTGAGCGCCTCGGCGCTCCGGCCGGAGCGGGCGAGCGCCAGGATGAGGTGCGCCCGCAGGCGTTCACGGAGCGGGTGGGCGTTCACGTGGCCGGTGAGTTCGGCGACGAGCTCCGGCTGGAACCTCACCGTGAGGTCGGCCTCGACGCGGTTCTCCAGGGTGGTGAGCCGTAGCTCCTCCAGGCGCGCCGCCTCGCCGGACAGGTCGTCGACGAATCGCAGGTCGGCGTACGCGGGGCCGCGCCACAGCCGCAGGGCCCGGTGGAGGAGGTCGGCGGCCTCGTGGTGGTCGCCGTGCAGGAACGCGTCGCGGCCCTCCACCGCCAGTGACTGGAATCGATGGACGTCCAGCTCGCCGGGGTGCACGACCAGCAGGTAGCCGCCGTGCCGGCGCAGGATCCGGTCGCCGCCCAGGGACTGGCGGACACGGGAGGCGTACAGGCGCAGGTTGCTGGCGGCCGTCTTCGGCGGCTGCTCGCTCCAGAGCGCGTCCACGAGCAGGTCGTCGGGCACGGACCTGTTGGCGTGGTGAAGCAGAACCGCGAGCAGGGCCCTCTGTTTGCGTCCGCCCAGGGGAAGCGCCTGGTGGTCGGCGCGCACTTCGACCGGCCCCAGGACGGAGAAGTCCATACCACTCCCCTGGAAGACTTCGCAGTGGCCAAGTTTGCCCGACCTTTCCACCGCCCGTCAATGATCATTGAGGACCCCCGGGCCCCGAGGGCGCCCGGGTGCCGGGGCGGGATGCGGGCGTCGCGGCCGGGTTACGCCGGCGGCTTGTCGGCGGCGGCGACCCGCGACAGCTCCACGGTGCAGAACGCGCAGCGCTTGGCCTCGACCGGAATGCTGCTCAGGCACTCCGGACAGTCCTTCTCGGTGGCCTTCTTGTTCCTGTCGAAGAAGGCGACCAGCCGGGTCATGGGCATCACGACGAACCAGTAGATGACCGCGGCGATGATCAGGAAACTCAGCAGGTGGTTGATGAAGTCGCCGTACATGAACTTGGAGCCGTTGATCGTGAACACGTACTGCGAGAAGTCCGGCTCCCTGCCACCCGTGATCGCCCCGATCAGCGGCGTGATGAGGTCCTTGACCAGGGCCTGCACCAGCCCGCTGAAGGTGGCTCCGATCACGACCGCCACGGCGAGCTCGACGAGGTTGCCCCTCATCAGGAACTTCTTGAATCCGCCCATCACTCATGTCCTTCACTCGTGAGGACGGTCGCTTTGCCCACCTGGCGGCGGCCAAACTTCCGTCTTTTTCCGGGATTTTCTCCGGTGAGGACAATACCGGCAAGCCTGCGCGCAGCCGTACCGGCTGAATAGGGCAGCGAGGGTGAAAGGTTACTATCAGCGCATTCACGAGCGAGGTGGCCGGATGGACTTTCGTGTGCTGGGCCCTGTCGAGGCGTTCACCGACGAAGGGGGCGCGCTGGACATCGGCCCCTACCAGCAGCGGCTGGTGCTGGCCATGTGCGTCCTCGCCGCCCCGCGGCCGGTCGCCCCGCACCGGCTGATCGACGCGCTCTGGGAGGGCGACCCCCCTCCGGGAGCGCTCAACACCGTGCAGGCGTACGTCTCCAAGCTCCGCCGCGTCTTCGAGCCGGGCAGGACGAGGAACGTTCCCCCGACGGTTCTGGTCAGCAAACCGGGAGGCTACGTATTGGACGTCCCCGGCGGCGCGATCGACCTGGGCAGGGTACGGGAGCGGCTGGCCGAGGGCAGGAGCCTGGGGGCCGGGGGCGACCACGAGGGAGCGGTCGGGCAGTTGCGGCTGGCGTTGGGGGAGTGGAGGGGGGAGCCGCTCGCTGACCTCTCCGACACCTCCTGGGCGGTGGAGGAGAGCTCACACCTGGCGGAGTTGCGGCTCACGATCGAGGAGGATCTGGCCGAGGCGGAACTCGCGCTCGGCCGGGGGGCGGCGCTGACGAGCGGGCTCGCCCACCTGATCGGCGCCCACCCCTTCAGGGAACGGCTGCGTGTGCTCTCCGCCCACGCGCTCTACCAGGCGGGACGGCAGGCCGACGCGCTCGGTGTGCTCGCCGAGGGACGCCGGTTGCTGATGGAGGAGATGGGGCTGGACCCCGATCCCCGGTCGAGGGAGATGGAACGGCGCATCCTCGACCAGGATCCCGAGCTGAGGCCCCGCCTCGTGGCGAGCACGGGCCAGGCGACGAGGGAGAGGGCCACCGGGCTGGTGGGCCGGGACGCCGAGGCCGAGGTGCTGGAGCGGGCGGTCGCCGGTGAGGGGCATCGGGTGGTGCTGCTCGCCGGGGAGCCCGGTATCGGCAAGACCAGCCTGGCCGAGCACGCCGCGGAGGCCGCGCGGGCGCGGGACCACCGGGTGGTGTGGGGGCGCTGCTGGAGCGATGCCGGCGCGCCGCCCTTCTGGCCCTGGACGCAGGCCGTGCTGGACCTGGTCGGCAGGGACGGCGAGCTGGCGCGGCTGGCCGGAGCCGGGCAGGCCGGCGCGGGGCAGGCCGGGCAGTTCGCGTTGTACGAGGCGTTCGCCCGGCTGCTGAACGAGCACGGCCGGGTCCTGGTGGTCCTCGACGACCTCCAGTGGGCGGACACCTCGTCGCTGCGGCTGCTGGAGTTCCTCGCCTCCACCAGGCTCTGTCCCGAGTTGACCGTCGTGGCCACGTACCGCGACACCGACGTACGCCCCGGCGAACCGCTGGATCACGCCCTCGGCGCGCTGCTGCGGCTGCCGCACGTGCGGCGGCTGCTGCTGCGCGGCCTGGCCGAGGAGGAGATCCGCGAGTATCTGGGACGGGCGGGCGCCGACCCGGACCTGGCGGCGGAGATGGACAGGCTGACCGCGGGCAACCCGTTCTTCCTGGGGGAGGTGCTGCAACTCGGGGAGACCCCCGAGGCGCTGTCGGACGTCGTGCGCGGCCGGATGGCCGGTCTGCCGCCCGGCACCGAGGAGGTGCTGACCGTCGCGGCACTGCTCGGCAGGGAGGCGGCGACCGACATCCTGACGCGCGTGGCGGAGCTGCCGGAGGAGCGGATCCTCGACATCGTCGACGCCGCCGTGGGCGCCCGGTTGCTGGTGGAGGGGGACGGGCCGAGCTGCCGGTTCGTTCACGACATCGTCCGTGACGTGCTGCGCGAGGCACTGCCGCCCCTGCGCCGTAGGAAGCTGCACGCGCGGATCGCGGAGGTGCTGGAGGAGCGCAGCGGGACGCGCCTCACCGAGATCGCCCACCACTACCGCGAGGGCCTGCTGAACTCCCGGATGGCGGGTAGGGCGATCGGCTACACCCGGCGCGCGGCGGCCCAGGCGACCGCGCAGTTCGCCCACGAGGACGCGGTGGAGAACCTGGAGCGGGCGATCGCGATGATCGACCGGCTGCCGGGCCCCGACGACGCGCTCCGCTGCGACCTCCTGCTCGACCTGGCCGAGGCGCAGGCCGCGGCGGGGATGAGCGCCGCGGCCCACGCCTCCCTGGAGGCCGCCGCGGAGATCGCCGAACGGTTCGGCGACGACAACCGGCTGGCCAGGGCGGTCCTGGGGTTCTCCGACCCGATCTCTTCCGCCATGTACGAGGAGATGACCGGCATCGCCCGGCTGGCCGAGCGCATCGACCGGGTCCTCGCCTCCGGCCTGGCCGGGGACTCGCCGTGGCGGGCGCGGCTGCTCGCCGCCGCCGCGCTGACCGGCTCCACCGTACGGCCCGTCGAGCGGAGCACGGAGATGGCGGAGGAGGCGGTGCGGATGGCCCGCCTCACCGGTGACGAACGGACCCTGTCCAGGACGCTGATCGCCCTGCAGATCCTGCTGCGCTCCGGCCACGACCACGGGCGCCGTGAGGCGGTCGCCCGCGAGATCGCGGAGATCGGCCGCCGCGGCGGGGACCTGGTCGTCGAGTGGATCGGCAGGGAGAACGAGTACGTCGAGCTGAACGCGAGCGGGGACAGTGGGGACACGGAGCGGGCCGTGGAGCTGCTCGCCTGGCTGCGGGAGACCGCGGAGCGGCTCAGGCTTCCCTCGATGATCAGCCTGGCCGCCTGGCAGACCGCGGTGCACGCCTACCTGTCCGGACGCTTCGACGACGCGCTCGCCGCGGCCGACGCCTCCGGTGCGGCCCACCCGGAGGGGGCGCTGGGGCGGGACGACGCGTCGTTGCGCCGGGAGATGTTCCGCTTCCTGGCCCTGCGGGCGGCGGACAAGGGCGACGGGCCGGATCGGCCGCACGAGGTGGGTGCGGGGCACGGGCCGGGCGGGGCTCACGAGGTGGGGAAGGGGCGCGACCGGGGCAGGGCGGACGAGGCGCTCGCGCTGGCCGACGCGATGCTCGCCCGGCGCCCCGGCCAGAAGCCCTGGTGTGTCCTGCGCTGCCTGGCCCTGATCGACCTGGGCCGCACGGCCGAGGCGCGCGACGCCTTCGCCGAGCTCTCCCGCGACGGGTTCGCGGAGATAGGTCCCGAGTTGTCCTACCGGTTCGTCCCCGACGCGGTGAGCGAGGTCTGCGCGGCGCTGGGCGACGAGGCGGCGGGGAAGATCCTGTACGGCAGGCTCGCCCCGCACGCGGGCCGTCTGCTGGGCTGGTCCCTGACCGACCTGTGCCTGGCCAGGCTCGCCCTGCTCGGCGGTGACGAGGATCAGGCGAAGGCCCACCTGCGGGCGGCCGAGGCGTTCGCCGCCGGGGCGGGGACACGCGTCTACGAGCCCGCGATCCGCGCGCTGGGCGAGAGGCTCCGCTCGCCGTGACGTCTCGCGGTCCGCTCGCCGGGCCGGTACGTTTCGCCCGTGACGAGCGGGTTAGGTGATGAAGGTGCGAGGAGGTTCACGGCCGGGCAGAGATCACCGTCACAGGAATGGGAATGTGCGCATGGCCACGCGAACATGGGGCATATCTCTCCACCGCCGAAAGGCGGTGCGTTGACGTCCTCCCCACCGGCCGAGTCCGCTCATACTTTCGAGAGAAACCGCAGTACGGCGATGCGCCGTGTTCCCTCCCCCGCCTGAAGGCGGGGGTCACCACGCTCAAGAGGGACTGATGATCGAGATCTGGCCGGGTGACCCTTATCCTCTCGGGGCCACTTACGACGGCGCGGGAACCAACTTCGCGCTCTACACCGAGGCCGCCGAACGCGTCGAGCTGTGCCTGTTCGACGAGGAGAACAAGGAGACCAGGGTCACCCTCACCGAGTGTGAGGGCTTCGTCTGGCACGGATATCTGCCGGGCGTCGGCCCGGGACAGCGGTACGGCTACCGGGTGCACGGCCCGTACGACCCGCCGAGAGGGCAGCGGTGCAATCCCGCCAAGCTCCTCCTCGACCCGTACGCCAAGGCGGTCGAGGGGGATGTGAAATGGGACGAGGCGGTGTACGGCTACCGCTTCGGCGAGCCCGACAGCCGCAACGACGCCGACTCGGCCGACTTCGTGCCGCGCTCCATCGTGATCAACCCGTTCTTCGGGTGGGGGCACGACCGGCCGCCGAGCACCCCGTACCACGACACGGTGATCTACGAGGCGCACGTCAAGGGCCTGACGATCAACCACCCGAAGATCCCCGAGCGGATCCGCGGCACGTACGCCGCGATCGGCCACCCGGAGATCATCGATCACCTGACCGCGCTCGGGGTGACGGCGATCGAGCTCATGCCGGTGCACCAGTTCGTCACCGACCACGTTCTCGCGGAGCGGGGCCTGACGAACTACTGGGGCTACAACAGCATCGGGTTCTTCGCGCCGCACAACGCCTATTCGAGCACCGGGCAGCGCGGCGGGCAGGTGCTGGAGTTCAAGGCCATGGTCAAGGCCCTGCACGAGGCGAACATCGAGGTCATCCTCGACGTGGTCTACAACCACACGGCCGAGGGCAACCACCTGGGTCCGACGCTGAGCATGCGCGGCATCGACAACGCCGACTACTACCGCCTGGTCGACAACGACAAGCGGTACTACATGGACACCACGGGCACCGGCAACAGCCTGTTCATGCGCTCCCCGCACGTGCTTCAGATGATCATGGACTCGCTCCGCTACTGGGTGATCGAGATGCACGTGGACGGCTTCAGGTTCGACCTGGCCTCCACGCTCGCGCGTGAGCTGCACGAGGTCGACCGGCTGAGCGCCTTCTTCGACCTGGTCCAGCAGGACCCGGTGCTGTCGCAGGTCAAGCTGATCGCCGAGCCGTGGGACGTCGGGCCCGGCGGCTACCAGGTGGGCAACTTCCCCGCCAGGTGGACCGAGTGGAACGGCATGTACCGCGACACGATCCGCGACCTGTGGCGGGGCGAGCCCGCCGCGCTGCCCGAGTTCGCCTCCCGGCTGACCGGCTCCAGCGACCTCTACCAGGACGACAGCCGCCGCCCCGCCGCTTCCATCAACTTCGTCACCTGCCACGACGGGTTCAGCCTGCAGGACCTCGTCTCCTACAACCACAAGCACAACGAGGCCAACGGCGAGGACAACCGGGACGGCGCCGACGACAACCGCTCCTGGAACTGTGGTGAGGAGGGGCCCGCCTCGCTCGCGATCGAGTCCCTGCGCGAGCAGCAGAAACGCAACTTCCTGACCACGCTGTTCCTGTCCCAGGGTGTTCCGATGATCTCCCACGGTGACGAGTTGGGCCGCACCCAGCGGGGCAACAACAACGTGTACTGCCAGGACAACGAGCTGAGCTGGGTCGACTGGTCCGACATCAGGGAGAACTGGCTGCTGCTCGAGTTCACCCGGCGGCTCGCCAAGCTCCGCGCCGACCACCCGGTGTTCCGCCGGCGCCGGTTCTTCTACGGGCGGCCCGTACGCGGTTCCGAGGAGAACCTCAGCGACATCGCCTGGCTCACTCCGAGAGGGGAGAAGATGACCGACGCGGACTGGAACGTGGGGTACGCCAAGTCGCTCGCCGTCTTCCTGAACGGCGACGCCATCACCGAGCCGGACCGCCGGGGCCGGCAGATCGTCGACGACTCGTTCCTGCTGCTGTTCAACGCCCACCACGACGTCATCAAGTTCACGCTTCCGAAGGACTACGGCGAGATGTGGCTGACGGAGATCGACACGGCGATGCCGATCACGGTCGACACCCGGGTCTGCCGGGCCGGAGAGAGCGTGCCGGTGGTCGGCCGCTCGGTGAGGGTGCTGCGCCGTGTCTGAGCCGACGACCCAGCCGGTCCCCGAGCCGGTTCCCGAGCCCGTCCCTGAGCCCGCTCTGCCGCCGGATCCGCTGCCCGAGCCGGTGCCCGAGCCCGCTCTGCCGCCGGATCCGCTGCCCGAGCCGGTTCCCGGGCCCGGCCTGCCGCCGGACCCCCTGCCCGATGTCCGGCCCGGTTCGGTGCCGCCGCAGGTCGGCCATGACGAACTCCTCGCGGACGCCGCCCTCGGGACCGGCGGGGACGTGACCGACCCCTTCGAGCTCCCCGAGGAGGCGCCCGCGCCTCCACCGTCGCCCGGCTCGTACGAGGTTCCGGTCTCGACCTACCGCTTCCAGCTCACCCCCGACTTCGGGTTCGACAAGGTGGCCGAGCTCGCGCCGTACCTGCGTGATCTGGGAGTGAGCCACGTCTACCTGTCGCCGATCCTGCAGGCCGTGCCGGAGTCGCGGCACGGCTACGACGTGACCGACCACTCGCGCGTGCGCGAGGAGTTCGGCGGCGTCGAGGGCCTGCGGGAGCTGTCGGCGACCATGGCCCTGCACGGGATCGGCATCGTCGTCGACATCGTGCCCAACCACATGACGATCCCGGTGCCCGAGTCGGGCAACGCGCAGCTGTGGTCGGTGCTCAAGGACGGGCCGGGCTCGCCGTACGCGTCGTGGTTCGACATCGACTGGTCCGTCGAGGACGGTGAAGGTGACGGCGACGGCGGGGTCGGCAAGGTGAACATGCCGGTGCTCGGTGACGAGGGCGAGACGGTGGCCGACGGCGACGTGCTGCGCTACCACGACCACGAGTTCCCGCTGCCCGACACGTACTACCGGCTGGTCGACTGGCGGCGCGGCCCCGGCTACCGCCGGTTCTTCGACGTGTCCTCGCTGATCGGGGTGCGGGTCGAGGACCCCGAGGTGTTCGACGCCACGCACGCCGTCATCCTCTCGCTGGTGGAGGAGGGGGTGATCCAGGGGCTGCGGGTGGACCATCCCGACGGGCTCGCCGAGCCGCGCGGCTACCTGTCGCGGCTGCGCGAGAGGTCGGGCGTGTGGACCGTGGCGGAGAAGATCCTGGTCGGCTCCGAGCGGCTGCCCGCCGACTGGGAGTGCGACGGCACCACCGGCTACGAAACGCTCAACCGGATCACCGGCCTGTTCGTCGACCCGGCGGGCAGGGAGCCGCTGGTCGAGCTGTTCACCCGGCTGACCGGGGTCGGCGGCGACTACGCGGCGGTGGTCCGCGAGTCCAAGGCGGAGGTCCTGAACCTGTTCTTCGGCGCCGAGATCGACCGGCTGCACGCCGTCGTCGGCTCCGACCGTCAAACGCTGGTGGAGTTGCTCGCCGCGATGCCGGTCTACCGGGCCTACGCGGTGCCTGGGGAGCCGGTGCCCGAGGTCTCGGCGAGGATCGTCGAGGAGGCGGGGCGGGTCGCCGCCGGACGGCTGCCGGAGGGCGCCCCGGTGGCGGAGGTCGTCGAGCGGGTCCTGACCGGGCCCGCCGACGCGGTCACCCGCTTCCAGCAGACCTGCGGCCCCGTGATGGCCAAGGGGGTCGAGGACACCGCCCTGTACCGCTGGTACCCCCTGTCCTGCCTGAACGAGGTGGGCGGCGAGCCCGACCGCTTCGGCGGGTCCCTCGAGGAGTTCCACGCGTTCTGCCGGGAGATGTCACCGGGCACGATGACGACGCTCTCCACGCACGACACCAAGCGTTCCGAGGACGTACGGGCCAGGCTCGCCGTGCTGTCGGAGATGCCGGAGGAGTGGGCGGCCGCGGTCGGCGAGTGGTCGTCGAAGGTCTCCTTCGACCCGGCCCTCGACTACCTGGCCTGGCAGAACCTGATGGCCTCCTGGCCGATCGGGCCCGACAGGTTCTTCGACTACCTGTTCAAGGCGGCCCGCGAGGCCAAGACCTCGATCTCCTGGGCCACCCCCGACCCGGCCTACGAGCGCGGCATCCGCGATTTCGTCGGCCGGGCCGTCGAGGAGTGCGGCGCCTCGGTCGCGGAGTTCGCCGCGAGGATCGAGCCGTACGCCAGGTCCAATTCGCTCGGTCAGAAGATCGTCCAGCTCATGCTGCCCGGCGTGCCCGACGTGTACTGGGGCAACGAGATCACCGACTTCTCCCTGGTCGACCCGGACAACCGGCGCCCGGTCGACTTCCAGCGGCGCCGCCGGATGCTCTCGGCGGCCCAGGCCCACGCGAGCCAGGAACACCCGGACGAGCCGCACCCGAGCCCCGCCGCCACGGCCGCCCTCAGCTGGGACGAGGCCAAACTGGCGATCACCGCCCGTGCCCTGGACCTGCGCCGGAGGCTGGACCCCGAGGCGCCGTACGTCCCGATCGAGGCCGGGGAGCACGCGATCGCCTTCGCGAGGGGGGAGCGGGCCGTGACGGTGGCCACCCGGCTGCCCGTCGGCCTGGAGCGGCGCGGCGGGTGGGGGAGCACCACGCTCACCCTGCCGCATGGCACCTGGCGGGACCTGCTGTCGGGTACCGAGTACACCGGCCGGATCCCGCTCGCCCACCTGCTCTCCGTTCACCCTGTCGCGCTTCTGGAAAGGGTCTGACCGATGTTCGAGGTATGGGCGCCGTCGGCGACGGCGGTTGACGTGGAGATCGGCGAGGTCCGCTACCCGATGTCGTCGGCGGGCGGCGGCTGGTGGGCGGTGGAGGTCCCCGGCGCGGGGCACGGCACCGACTACCGGTTCCGGCTGGACGGGGGCGAGGCGCTGCCGGACCCCAGGACGAGGTGGCAGCCCGAGGGGATCTTCGGGCCGAGCCGGGTCTACGACCACGGCCGCTTCGAGTGGGGCGACGCGCTGTGGCGGGGGCGTGACCTGCCGGGCGCGGTCATCTACGAGCTGCACATCGGCACCTTCACCCCCGAGGGCACCTTCGACGCGGCGATCGGCAGGCTGGAGCACCTGGCGGAGCTCGGCGTCGACTTCGTGGAGATCATGCCGGTGCCGCCGGTGCCCGGCGGACGCAACTGGGGTTACGACGGCGTGGACCTGTGGGCCGTCACCGAGACCTACGGCGGCCCCGACGGGCTCAAGCGTTTCGTGGACGCCTGCCACCGGCGCGGGCTCGGCGTGATCCTCGACGTCGTCTACAACCACCTCGGCCCCTCTGGCAACTTCCTCGCCCCCTTCGGCCCGTACTTCCACTCCAGTGCCTCCTCCTTCTGGGGGCAGGCCGTGAACCTCGACGGCCCGGGCTCCGACGAGGTGCGCGCCTACTTCGTCGGCAACGCGCTGCAGTGGCTGCGCGACTACCACATCGACGGCCTGCGGCTGGACGCCGTGCACGCCCTGCACGACAACCGGGCCGTGCACCTGCTGGAGGAGATCGCCGTCGAGGCGGAGGCGCTGTCGGCGGCGGTGGGCAGGCCGCTCACCCTCATCGCCGAGTCCGACCTCAACGACCCCCGGCTGATGACCCCCCGCGAGGCCGGGGGGTTCGGCCTCGCGGCGGCCTGGAACGACGACGTCCACCACGCCCTGCACGTGGCGGTGACCGGTGAGCGGCACGGCTACTACGACGACTTCCACGGCGCGCTGCCCAAGGTGCTGGCTCGCGCCTACTACCACGACGGGACCTACTCCTCCTTCAGAGGGCGCTCGCACGGCCGCCCGGCGTCCCACATGCCCGGCTACCGCTTCGTCTGTTGCGCGCAGAACCACGACCAGATCGGCAACCGGGCCGAGGGCGACCGGATGGCGCCCGAGGCGCTGCGGCTCGCCGCGGGACTCCTGCTGACCTCGCCGTTCACGCCCATGCTGTTCATGGGGGAGGAGTGGGGGACGCGATCGCCGTTCCTGTTCTTCACCGACCACGTCGAGCCGCAGCTGCGCGAGGGCGAGGGGGATCGGCGGCGGCGGGAGTTCGTCGGCTTCGGTTACGACGACTGGGCGGACAAGGCCCCCGATCCCGGTGAGGAGATGACGTTCCTGCGCTCCAAGCTCGACTGGAGCGAGCTGGACGACGACGCCCACCGGGCACACCTCGACTGGTACCGGGCGCTGATCGCGCTGCGCCGCGCTCACCCGGAGCTGACGGACCCGAGGCTGGACCGGGTACGCGTCGATCACGGCGAGTCCTGGCTGGTCGTGCACCGGGGAGGGCTCAGGGTGGCGGCGAACCTCGGCCCGGTCGCGCTCACGGTGAGGCTCGGGACGGGCAGGGCCGCACCCGGTCACATCCTGCTCGCCTCCGACCCGTCGGCGACCGTGGAGGGGGAGGAGCTCTTCCTGCCTCCCCGATCCCTCGCGATCGTGCGGCTGGATCCGGTGCTCTGACCGGCCGGTGATCCCCTGATCCGCCTGACCGTCGGGCCGTCGCGTCGGCGGTGACGGTCAGGCGGCCACGTGGTTACGCAGCCGGAGGTCCTCCGGGTACGGGGAGAAGTAGGTCTGGTCCCGTACGTAGTCGGCGGCGAGGCTCTGGGCGTGGTGGCGGATCAGGGTCGCCGGGACGCTCAGCGCCACCTGCCCGGCCCGGTAGGAGGCGATGATCTCCGCCAGGTCGGCCCGGCGTGCCGGGTCGAGCGCGTCGCCCACCATTCCCACGCAGTGCTGCAGGACGTTGACGTGCCGGCCGATGCTCGCCTTGGTGGCGAACGCCGTGTCGAACACCCGGGTGTAGTCGGCGGCCAGCTCCTCACGGGGCCGCGTGCCCGCGCCGGCCACCAGCCGGCCCGCCTCCCTGAAGGCGACGGGGTCGTGGGCGAGTAGCTGCATCTTGTGCCGGGCGTGGAAGGACACCAGGTCGCGAGGGCGCCAGTCGCTCTCCAGCAGGGCGCGGAGCCGGGCGCGGGCGAAGATCCGTTCCACGAAGTTCTCGCGGAGCAGCGCGTCGTTGAGCCGTCCCTCGTCCTCGACGGGCAGCAGTGGATAGGCGTCGAGGACCACGCCCGCGAACACCCCCCTGCCCTTGCGGCCCACGGTCGTGCCGCCCGCGTGGACGGGGATGCCGTGCACCCCGCAGCTGGGGCTCTTGGACTTGAGGATGTAGCCGTCCACCTCCAGCAGGGCGGGAACCCGCTCGGCGGCGAGGGCGGTCATCCTGTCGGTGAGGTCCACCCGGCTCTTCCTGGTGACCAGCCGCGTGCCCTCCGGTGAGCGCTCCAGGCGCAGCGTCTCGCGCGGGCTGCCGAGGCCGATCTCCATCTCCGGGCAGATGTGCACCCACTCGACGTGCTTGTCCAGTTCGTTGTTGAGGAACCGGTTGCGGCTGTGTCCGCCGTCGAACCGGACCGGCTCGCCCATCAGGCAACTGGACACCGCGACCCTCGGCCTGACGGCCCGCCGGCCCACCTCGCCGGTTCCGTTCATCTCGTCCATCTCGCCCACCTTGTCCATCTCGTCCATCGCGCTCGAACCGCTCGCGCCACGCACGGCGGACACTTTCTCCCGGTGTGGTACGGCGTCCCGGTCGCGCGTCGTGGCGGTGCCGAGGATGCCGGACAGGCGGCGCAGACCGCGTGCCGTACGGGCCTTGATCGTGCCGAGTGGGATGCTCAGCTTCTCGGAGATCTCCCGCTGGGTCAGGTCGTCGTAGTAGGCCAGCTCGATCGCCTGGCGCTGCGGCTCGGGCAGCCTGGCGAGTGCCCGCCGCACCTGGTCGCGCTCCGCCAGCTGCTCGCCGTCGTCCCGGCCGTCGTCGCCGACGGGGTCCGCGATCACATCCAGCGGCACCGTTTGGAAGGTGCGTACCCGCAGCTGGTCGACCGCGCGCTTGTGGGCGATCCCGAGCATCCAGGCGGGGAGGCTGCGTTCCGGGTCGAAGCGGTGCCGGGAACGCCAGACCTCCGCGAACACGACCTGCTGAAGATCCTCCACATCCTGTGGCCGAACGAATCGCCGCAGGTAGGAGCGGATGAGGGGCCCGTGGGTGCGGAGGCACTCGGTCAGGGCCGCCTCGTCGCCCTCGGCGAACCGGGTGTTCAGGTGGTCTGTCATGATGCCCCCCTTGCCTCAATAACCTACTCAAAACTTATTCATAGCCGCTCGACGGCGGTGATCGCAAGTGGGGGCAGGGAGATATCCGCAGGTCCGGCGGGTCCGGCGGGGAGTTCGGTGAGAAGAGGACGACACCACGCGACCGGGAGCGAAGAAGGCGGGACGTTTCCGAAAGGTGGCCCCGCGTGACAGGAGGAGGCGACGCGGGACGGTCAGGAGAGGGCGGGCCGAGGGAGCCGAGGGCGGAGGACGGCGTGCCGGGAAGGGGTCAGGCGAGGGCCGCGGTGGTGACGCGGGTGAGGGCGTCCTGGAACGACGTGACCCGGGGGACGGACGCGGGCAGGCTGTCCCACCAGCCGGGGCCGCCGGCGACGATCAGGCTCGACGGGCGGAGCGTGGGCAGAGAGGCGAGGGGGGCGGGGTCGCCGGTCTCGAGCTGCTGGGACCAGACGAAGACCACCGAGGGACGCAGCCGCCGCATCGCGTCCGCCAGCGCCGGGTACGGGGTCCTGGCGCCCAGCACCCTGGTCTCCACGCGGTGGTCGGTGGTGAGCGCCGCGGCGAGCGCGTAGAGCGGCAGGCTGTGCAGGTCGTTCTCGGCGCAGGCGAGCAGGACGGGGCGGTCACCGGCCGGCCGGGCGGGGCGCTCGGTGAGGGCGATCAGCGCGGCGAGCAGCCGGTCGGAGAACAGGTGCTCGATCTCGATGCTCGCCCCGTTCTCCAGCTGGCGCCTGCAGATCGTCTCGAAGACCGGCAGGGCCAGGCACTCCCAGGTCCACCGCACGCCGTGTCTGGCCAGCGCCGCGCCGATCCACTCCTGGACGGCCCCGCTGTCCAGCGTCATCGCCGCCCGCGTCAGCATCGCCACCGTCGGCACGCTCGGCGGCCGCGCCGCAGGGAGGGACGGGATCTTTTCGCGGGCGGGCCGCCCGGACTCCCGCTCCGCCGGAGGCGGTGGAACGGTCTCGATCTTCAGGACCTCCCGTGCCGCGTCGGAGGCGGGCACCCCGCTCCTGATGAGCCGGTTCATCTCCTCCAGGCGCCACAGGTCGCGGGCGTCGTAACGACGGTGCCCCCCCGGGCTCCGGCGGCTCGGACCCACGCCGTAGCGTAGGTTCCAGGTCCGCAGTGTGGGGGCGGGTACTCCAAGGCGTCGAGCTACGGCCCCGATGCCGTAGCTCGGTTCCTCTACGGTCGCCACCTGACGCTGCTCATCCATCCCGTCCCATTTTAGGCCTGCTACCTGTCGTACCAGCCTGACAGGCGGCGCGAGCGGTCGCTCCATGAACACCTATTCGATTTCCGGGCCCCTGGTGGATGCAACCAGCGGAGTGTGACCGGGCGAAAGGAAATCGTGACCGATACTGTGATCGTTTTGTTCAGCCGCGATCTCCGGGTGCACGACCATCCGGCGCTCGCCGCGGCGTGCGAGCACGCACGTCATGTCGTCCCCCTCTTCGTCGCGGATCCCTCCGTGCCCGGGGGCGACCGCCGGGGATTTCTCGCCGAGTGCCTCGCCGACCTGCGCGAGTCGCTCCGTGAGCGGGGTGGTGAGCTGATCGTGCGCCGCGGTGATCCGATCGCCGAGACGATGCGCCTGGCGCGGGAGACGGGGGCACGGGCCGTCCACGTCAGCATGGACGTCAGCACCCTCGCGCGACGCAGGCAGCGGCGCCTGGCCGAGGAGTGCGAGCGCGCCAGGACGGCGTTCCACATGTTCCCCGGTCTGACGATCGTGCCCCCCGACGCGCTCAGGCCGTCGGGCGGAGGCGACCACTACCGGGTCTTCACGCCCTACTGGCGGGCCTGGGCCCGGCAGCTGCGCAGGGAGGTGCTCAAGGCCCCCGGTGTGGTGCGCGTTCCCGACGGCGTGTGGGCCGGGAGGCCGCCCGAGCCGGGGCGCGCGTCGCACGAGCTGTTCAGGGGCGGTGAGACGGTCGGGCGCCGGAGGATGAGGCAGTGGCTGAAGCACTGCGTGGACGACTACGCCGACGGCCACGACGACATGGCGGGTAACCGCACCTCCAGGCTCAGCCCCTACCTGCGCTTCGGCTGCGTCTCGCCGCTGGAGCTGGAGGCGCTCGCGAGGGAGGTGGGAGGCGTGGGAGAGGGCGAAGGCGGGGGTGCCGAGGAGTTCGTCAGGCAGCTGTGCTGGCGTGACTTCTTCTACCAGGTGACGCGGGCCTTCCCGCGCATCAACCGCGACGACTACCGGCCGCGCGGGCACGAGTGGCGCGACGACGACCATGCGGCGCAGGCGTGGAAGGAGGGCATGACCGGGGTCCCGATCGTGGACGCGGGGATGCGGCAGTTGCTCAGCGAGGGATGGATGCACAACCGGGCCCGCATGATCGTGGGCTCGTTCCTCGTCCGGCGGCTCGGCGTCGACTGGCGCGTCGGCGCCGACCACTTCTTCGATCTGCTGCTCGACGGCGATGTCGCCAACAACTACGGCAACTGGCAGTGGGTCGCCGGGACGGGCAACGACACCCGGCCCAACCGGCCCGTCAACCACATCCGGCAGGCCAAAAGGTACGACCCGGAGGGCGAGTACGTCCGCCGTCACGTCCCCGAGCTCGGCACCGTGCCCACGAGGATGATCCACGAGCCCTGGAGGCTCCCCTCGGGTGTCCCGGGCTATCCGGCGCCCCTGGTGGCCATGGACTGAGCCGGCCGGGTCGTCGCCCGCCGAGGCGCGAGCCCTCGCGACGGGGCCTCACGATGAGAAGCCCCGGCGGCAGTGGGCTTTCCCGGCCGAGGCGCCTGGCCGGGAAAGCCCACCACCGCCGGGGTGGCGGGGTCGTTCTCAGTGCCGCGTGCTCAGTCTCGCGGTCTCAGTGCTTGTGGTCGTGACCCGCGTGGTCGTGGTCTGTGTCCTCGTCGTCGTCCTCGTCCGAGGGGCCGTCGGAGGGCTCGACGCCCAGCACGGCCTCGCGGGGCTCGATCTGGTCGACGTGCTCGATCAGCCCAAGGACGTGGTCCGGCTCGATCAGCCACTGCAGTGCGGTGGCGCCGGTGTCGTCGGCCGAGACCAGCTCGGCCTGCTCCTTGCGCTCGTCGTCGTCCAGGTCGGCGTCAGGGTGGCTGATCTCCTTCAGCGCGGCGGCCTGCAGGGCGGCGATGTCCTGCACCTCCACGGTCAGCTCAACGGTCAGACGCAGGTAGCGTTCGGTGCCCGATACATCACTCATGGTGTGAATCCTAGTGCCTGGGTGGGGTGGGCCGGCCTAAGGGAGTTTCCACTCCACGGGGGTGGTGCCCTGCTTCTCGAGAAGTTCGTTCGTCCTGCTGAACGGGCGGGAGCCGAAGAAGCCGCTGCGGGCCGACAGGGGACTGGGGTGCGCCGACTCGATGGCCGGGACGGAGCCGAGCATCGGGCGCAGGTTGCGGGCGTCGCGTCCCCACAGGATCGCCACCATCGGCTTGTCGCGGGCGACGAGGGCCTTGATGGCCTGCTCGGTGACCTCCTCCCAGCCCTTGCCCCGGTGTGAGGCGGGCTTGCCCGGCATGACGGTGAGCACCCTGTTGAGCAGGAGTACGCCCTGCTCGGTCCAGGGGGTGAGGTCGCCGTTGCTCGGCATCGGCAGCCCGAGGTCCTCGGTGAGCTCCTTGTAGATGTTGCGCAGGCTGCCCGGGATCGGGCGCACGTCCGCGGCGACGGAGAAGCTCAGGCCGATCGGGTGACCCGGCGTGGGGTACGGGTCCTGGCCCACGATCAGCACTTTGACCTGGTCAAACGGCTGTTGGAAGGCGCGGAGCACATTGGCGCCCGAGGGGAGGTACTGCCTGCCTTCCGCCACCTCCCTCCGGAGGAACTCGCCCATCTCGGCGATCTTCTCGGCGACGGGTTCGAGGGCCTCGGCCCACCCGGCTTCCACGACTTCGTTCAAGGGACGTGCGGCCATGTGCAGGACCCTATCGAGGTTTTAGGCCCGGTACGGCGCGTGCCGGCAATCAGCGCGTGCCGCACCGGGCCTGCCCCTGTTAACTATTTCACCGAGCCAGCCATCATCCCCTGGACGAAATACCGCTGGAAGGCGAAAAAGAGGATCAACGGGATAATCAGCGACAGGAAAGCACCCGGCGCAAGAATGTCCACGTTGGTCCCGAATTGCCGCATTTGGGACTGTAGGGCCTTGGTCATCGGCTGGTTCTCGGTGTTGGCGAAGACCAGCGAGACGAGCAGGTCGTTCCAGACCCAGAGGAACTGGAAGATGCCGAGCGAGGCGACCGCCGGTTTGGCCAGCGGGAACACCACGGTCGAGAAGATCTTCCATTCCCCGGCGCCGTCCATCCGCGCCGCCTCCAGCAGCGAGCGTGAGATGCCCGCGAAGAAGTTGCGGAGCAGGAAGATGGCGAAGGGGAGGCCGAAGGCGACGTGGAAGAGCACCACGCTCGCGATGGAGCCGAAGATCCCGGCCGAGCCGTACAGTTTCGCGATCGGGATCAGCGCGATCTGGGTCGGCACCACCAGCAGGCCGACCACCACCAGGAACAGCGCGTCCCTGCCGGGAAACTCCATCCAGGCGAACGCGTACGCCGCCATGGCGGCGATGCCGATCACCAGGATGGTCGAGGGCACCGTGATGAACACGGTGTTCCAGAACGACGCGGTGAACCCGGTGGCGAGCAGGTTGGAGTAGTTCTCCAGGGTCAGCTCGGCCGGCTTGGTGAGGATCGTCCACCAGCCGCTGGAGTTGTTGGCCGCCTCCTCGCGGATCGAGACCACGAACAGGCCCAGGGTGGGAACCAGCCAGAACAGGCCGACCAGCACCAGTACCGCCTGGACCAGGCCGTTGCCCAGCCGGTCCACGATCCTGCCGAGGACGCCGCGAGGTGGGGTGCCAAGGGTGGAGGTCGTCACTGGTTGTCCCTCCTGAACCGGCGGATGTTGAGAATCATGAAGGGAAGGACGAGGAGCAGCAGGAAGATGGCGAGCGCGCTGCCGAGCCCCTGGTTGCTGCCTCCGCCGAACGAGACCCGCCACATCTCCAGCGCGATCACATTGGCCTGCGGCTGCACCGATCCCGGTGCTATGACGAAGACCAGGTCGAAGACCTTCAGGGTATTAATGATCATCGTGACGAACACGACGAGCAGTACCGGGGAGAGCAGCGGAACGGTGATCTTGCGGAACACCTGCCATTCGGTGGCCCCGTCGATGCGGGCCGCCTCCAGCGCGTCGCGCGGGATGGCCGCGAGCCCTGCCGCGATCAGTACCATCGCGAATCCGGCCCATACCCAGACGAACGCGCCGATGATCGCCGGAGTGATCAGTGTCGGGCCCAGCCAGGGGATCCCGCCGAACGCCGCCTCGAAGTTCGACTGCGGCAGTCGCACCTGGTAGTCGCCCGGAGCGAGCCCGGTGAAGCGGAAGGTGCCGTCGGCCCCGCTGGTGGCGGTGGCCTTGACGGCGCCGTCCTGCACCGCCTCGACCGTCATCCCGGCCAGGGCCTTCTCGGTGCCGTCCACCTCGTTGGCCGCGCCGCCACCACCCTGGGTGAAGTCGACCCAGACGGTCCCCGCCAGCTCGCCGGGACCCGGCTGGACCGCCTTCGCCGTGGAGGCCGAGGCGAGGGTGTCGGGCTTCACGCCCACGAGCGGCAGGAGCACCGCCTGCCCCGGCTGCGCGGGCTGCTTGGTGACCACCCCGCCGCCCTGTTCCGCGGTGACGGGGGACTGGTCGTTCTCCCTGGGGCGGGCGTCCGGGTAGCCGTTGCCGGAGCCGAAGAGACCGGTCACCGAGGTGATCACCGCGTTGGCCACACCCCGGTCGGGGGCCTGCTCGTAGACGAGGCGGAAGATGACGCCGGAGGCCATCAGGGAGACGGCCATCGGCATGAACACGACCAGCTTGAACGCGGTGGCCCAGCGGATCCGCTCGGTCAGCACCGCGAAGACGAGGCCGATCACGGTGACCAGGGCGGGAGCCACCGCGACCCAGATCAGGTTGTTCCTGATCGTGGTCAGGGTGGAGGAGTCGCTGAAGATCGTCGCGTAGTTCTCCGCCCCGACGAAGGTGCTGCCGCCGGCGTCGTAGAGGCTACGGAAGATCGAGTAGATGATCGGGTAGATCACCATCACGCCGAGTACGAGCGCGCCCGGCAGCAGGAACCAGATCGCCATCCTCGGCGGCGGCCCCAGCCGGGTGGCCCCGGCGGGCACCTTCGCGGGCGTGGCCGCCGGGGCGGCCGCCCCCGCCGTGGCGAGCTCCGGCTCGGCGGCCGGTGCGGCCGGGTCGTCCGACCTGACGTCGGCGAGGGCCGGGTGGTCCCCGCCGTCCGTCTTCTCCGAGGTCTCCGGGGTCTCAGGGGTCCCGGAGGTCTTCGAGGGCTCGTCGGCGGACGGGGTGGCGTCAGAGGTGTGGGGGGAGCCGGCGCCTCGCGCCGGCCGCTGGGTGTCGTCAGGTCCGGAGGAGGGACCGCGGGCGGCGTCGTCGTCGCCGCCACGCGAACCCTGCGGGCCGTCTAACCGGTCGGTCACGGCCTTACTCCCCTACTTCCAGGCCTTCTTGGCCTCGGCCTCAAGCTTGTCCTGGATGCCCTTGATGTCCGAGGGGGTGCGCACGAAGTCCTGCAGGTACTTCCACAGGGCCTTGCCGTCGGTGCCACCGAAGGCGCTGGGCGCGAGGTCGGACATGTCGTAGCGGACCGTGTCACCGGCGGCGATGATCGTCTCGGCGAGCTTCTTGGTCATGTCGTCCGGGTAGTTGTCCGGCGAGACGTTGCGGTTGGGAGAGAGGTAGCCGGGAAGCTTCGCCCAGACCTCGCCGCCCTCCTTGGAGGCGAGGAACTCCAGCAACGCCATCGAGCCCTCGGACTCCTTCAGCGCCACCGCGATGTCGCCGCCCAGCACGACCGGCTCGGTGTCGCCGACCTTGGGGAACGGGAAGTACTTGGCCTCCTCGCCGAGCTTCGCGCCCGACTGCTCGGCCGTGACGCCCACGAAGTCCGCCTCGATGACCATCGCCGACTTGTCCTGGCCGTAGACCTGGGTCACGCAGGTCGGGAAGTCGGTCTGCAGGGCGCCGGCGGAGCCGCCGAGCAGGAACTCCTTCTTGCCGACGAGCTGCGCGATCTTCTCCAGCGCGGTGGTCACGCTGGGGTCGGTCCACGGGATCTCGTGCTTGGAGAGCTTGGTGTAGTTCTCCGGGCCCGCGGAGGACAGGTAGACGTTCTCGAACAGGTCGGTCAGGGTCCAGCCGGAGGCGCCGCAGAGGGAGAACGGCGGGGTGCCCGAGTCGGCGATCGTCTGGGCGGCCTTGATCAGGTCGTCCCAGGTGGCGGGGGGCGTCACACCGGCGTCCTGGAAGGCCTGGTCGCGATACCAGATGAGCGACTTGTGGGCCGCCTTCACCAGCACGCCGTAGGCCTGGCCGTCGGCGGAGCCGAGCTCCTTCCAGTACGGGGTGTAGTTGTCGTCGATCTGCTTCTGGACCTCGGCGGTGAGCGGCTTGAGCGCCTTCTGGTCCGCGTACTGCTGGACCAGGCCGGGCTGGGGCAGGATCGCGACGTCCGGCGGGTTGCCGCCCTCGATGCGCGGCCCGAGGTAGGCGCCGGTGTCCTCACCGGTGGAGGCATAGGTGACCTTGGCGCCGGTCTTCTCCTCGAACGCCTTGAGCACCTGCTCGAAGTTGGTCTGCTCGGCGCCGGTCCACTTGGCGGCGACCTCGACGGTCACCCCTTCGAGGTTCTTGGCGGCCGGGGCCGACGCGGGCGCGCTGTCACTCGTGGCCGGTGCGGGGGCGGCCGATTCGCCGCCGCCGCACGCGGCGAGTGCCAGGGCGAGTCCCGCCGTCGTCACCGCTGCGATGGTTTTGCGCATACTGAACAGACCTCCTGAGACATTGAGGCTTGAAATCGGGATATGTAGGACGAACAACCAGCCGAAATGGGGATGACGGCTTCTGCCGGGGGATGCCCCGGCCTCATTGGGCCCGGATTATCTCTTCGAGTTGGCCCTTCATGGAGGAGACGACGTCGTCGCCGTCGCCGTCCTTCGCGAAAGGCGGTGTGAGGGCGTTGGAGACCGCGCTGGCGATCACCAGGCTCACCTGGTTGTAGTTGGCGCCGGCGGGCCTGGGCCGAGCGGAGAGAATGCTCTGCTTCAGGACCGGCAGGTAGGGAAAACGCCTGATCAGATCGGGATCGTCGTACAGTTCGGCCCACACGGGCGGGAACGAGCCGTCGGCGAGCACCCGCCGCTGGTTCTCAAGGCCGGTGAAGTAGCGGATGAACTCGGTGGCCGACTTCTGCCGCTTGGAGAAGGCGCTCACCGCGAGGTTGTAGCCGCCGAGCGAACCGGTGCCGGGGCCGTCGAGACCGGGCAGCCGGGTCACCCCGAACTTGCCGGCGACCGCCGAGGTGGTGGCCGGTCCGTAGGCGTGCGGCCAGTTGCGGGCGAAGGCGAGCCGTCCCTCCTCGAAGGCGAGCTGCGCCTCGTCCTCCTTGTAGGAGAGCGACTCCTCCGGGATCCAACCCTCCCGGAACCCGTCCATCAGGAAGTCAAGGCCGGCCTTCGCCTTGGCCACGTCCATGGTCACCTTGGTGCCGTCCAGGCTGAGAATCTGCCCGCCCGCCGACTGCACGGCCTCGGTGAAGTTGACGGTCAGGCCCTCGTAGGCCAGGAACTGCCCCGCGTAGCCGCCGATGCCGTACTTGTCGTGCAGGGCGCGCGCCTGGGTGCGCAACTCCTGCCAGGTCCTCGGCGGCTTGAAGCCCTCCTTGGCCAGCAGGTCCCTGCGGTAGTAGAGGAGGCCGGCGTTGCTGGTGTAGGGAACCGCCCAGAGCTTTCCCCGGTAGACCGCCGTGTCGACGACCGGCGGCAGGAACCGGTCGAGCGGGAACATCGTGCGCTCCAGCGGCAGGATCCAGCCGGCCTCGGCGAACTCGGCGGTCCAGATCACGTCCAATCCGATCACGTCGTATCGGTCGCTTTTGGCCTGGAGGTTGGCGACCATCTGCGCCCGCTGCTCGTCGGCGGCCTCGGGGAGTTCGAGCAGGGTCGCCCGCTCCCCGGGGTGGGCCTGGTTCCAGCGGTCGAGCAGTGGCTGCAGGTAGGCGGTCGCGGGGCGTCCGATCACCAGGGTGAACGGACCGGTCCCGCCGAACCGCTCATCCTCCTGGGCACCGGCCGCCGAACATCCCGCCAACCCCGCCACGAGAAGCACGGCGAGCGCGACGGGGATGAGTCGGCGCACCATGACCTCCCGATTTCCAGTTGGTTACATACGTGTTAGGTAGATGCATGCATGTTATGCATAGCGGTATCATCACCGTCAACGGATAACCCCGTAACGCTCACGTAACGAGCTCTCCGAGGAGGTGGGGCGTGCGGCTGACGCTGCTGGCGCTCCTCGCGAAGGAACCTGCCCACGGCTACGAGCTCAAACAGGCACTTGAACAGATCTTCGGCAGCGCCTACCCTTCACCGAACATCGGGCAGATCTACGTCACGCTCGGCCGTCTGGAGAAGGACGGTCTGGTGCGCGCCGTGGACGTCGAGCAGTCCAACCGGCCGAACAAGAAGGTCTACTACCTGACGGCCGCCGGCCGCGAGATCCTCGACACGTGGGTGGACGAGCCCACCGAGGGCCCCAGGGTCCGGGACGAGTTCTTCATGAAGCTCGTGCTGGCCCCGATGACCGGCATCGCCGACAGAATGGCGATGATCAATCGCCAGCGCCGTCACTACCTCGGACTCATGCGTGACCTCAACGAACTCGCCGAGCGGACCGACCCGGAGAACCAGGTCGCGCTCCTGCTGGTCGAGGGGGCCATGCTGCACCTCCAGGCCGACCTCGACTGGCTCGAACGCTGCCAGGAGGAGCTGAGTTGACCTCTCCCGTGGTTCCCGTGGTCGAAACCGTCAACCTCGTCAAGATCTACCAGGACGGCGGGGTGCCGGTGCCCGCGGTGCGAGGGGTCGACCTGCGGGTGAGCCCGGGGGAGTTCGTGGCGGTCATGGGCCCCTCCGGCTCGGGAAAGTCCACCCTGGTCCACATGATCGGTGGTCTTGAGGCGAGGACCAGCGGTGAGATCTGGCTCGACGGGCAGCGGGCCGACACGCTCAGCGAGAGCGCCTGGGCGCTGCTTCGCCGCCGGAGGATCGGTTTCGTCTTCCAGTTCTTCAATCTCGTCGCCAACATGACCGTGGCCGACAACGTCGAGCTGCCCGCGCTGCTGGCGGGGGCCTCCACGCGCGAGGCCCGCCGCCGCCGCGAATACCTCCTCGGCGAGCTCGGCCTCACCGCCCGCGCCGACGCCGCCCCCTCGCAGCTCGCCGGGGGCGAGCAGCAGCGGGTCGCGCTCGCCCGCGCGCTGGCCAACGAGCCGAGCCTGCTGCTCGCGGACGAGCCCACCGGCAACCTCGACAGCCGCAACACCCGCGACGTCCTGCGCCTGATCGGCGAGGTCCATCGCGAGGGCCAGGCCATCATCCTGGTCACCCACGACGCCAGGGTCGCCAGCCTGGCCGACCGGGTGGTCTCCCTCCTGGACGGCCAGGTCGTCGACGACGGGGGCGCCGGGCTGGTCCGCCGCCGCCCCAAGGGCAGTGCCGGCGACGTCGTCGAGCTGAGAGGCTGACGGTGCGCCTTCTGCCCTTCCCGTCCGAGGGTCCGCCCCGTCCCGTGCTCCCCAGGCTCTTCCGGGTCGGCGACGTCGTCGCTCGCGGCATCACGGGTTCGCCTCCGCCGGTGCCTTCGGGGCTCGCCGGTCCGACGGCCCCGCGGGCTTCGGGGGCCCCACGGGTTTCGCGAATCATGTGGAAGGCATCGCGGTGAGCACCGTCCGCGCCTCCGTGAGGTGGATCCGCGCCGATATCAGGGCCCGCAGGGGCCAGGCGCTGCTCACGCTGCTCGCCGTCGCCGGGATCGTCACGGCGCTGATCACCTCCGCGACCCTCCTGGAGGACGGCACCAACCCATGGCGGGGGCTGTTCGCCGAGTCCAGGGGCGCGCACGTGTGGATACACACCAAGGACGCCCCCGACCCGGCCGCGCTGTCGAGGCTGCCCGGCGTGGTCCAGGTCGCGGGCCCCTACCGGTCGGCTCCGGTCACCCTCACGCTGGACGGCAAAAGGTCGCCGGTGGCGCTGCGGGAGATGTCCGCGACGCCGCCCCGGGTCGCCGCCCCGCTGATCCGCGAGGGGCGCCCGCTGCGCTCCGGCGACACCGACGGCGTGGTCGTCGAGCGCTCCTTCGCCAAAGCGCTCGGCCTGAGGGTGGGCGGAGCCCTCCCGGTGACCGCGCTCAACGGCGCCACCCACCCGCTCATCGTGGTCGGCCTGGCCGACACCGCCGACCAGGGGTTCTACCCCGAGTGGACGCCCGGCCTCGCCTGGACGCTCGCGCCCGTGCTGGCCAGGGTCGAGCCCGCGCTGGGGCGCAGCGAGTCGGTCACCGGGCTGCGCCTGGCCGACGGGGAGGCCACGCTGCCCGCCGTCCACGGCGCCGTCACCCTCCTGGACGAGCAGATCCAGCGGATGTCCACCTGGCGTGAGGTCCGCGCCTCGATGGAGCTGGACAACCGGCTGCTCGGCCTGCTGCTCGCGCTGTTCGGAATCACCGGGCTGGTGGCCGCCGCGCTCGCCATCGCCAACGCGGTGGGCGGCCGGGTGCTGAGCCAGACGCGCGACATCGCCACCCTCAAGTCCCTCGGCTACACCCGGGGCCAGGTGTTCGGCGTGCTCATGGCCGAGCACGGCGCGCTCGGGCTGCTCGGCATCGCCCTCGGACTGGTCTGCGGGCAGATCGCGGCCTCGTTCGTCCTGGACGGGGTGCCGATACTTCCGCTCTCCCCGGTCCCGCTGCTCGCCATCACCGGCGGCACCGCCGCCGTGGTCCTGATCGCGGTGGCACTGCCCGCCTGGCGGGGCGGCCGTACCCCTCCCGTCCCCGCGGCGCCCGTCGCGCCGCCCAGGAGGCACCTGTCCCGGCTGGCGCGCCTGGCGCTCCTCGTACGGCTGCCTCCCGCCCTGGTCCTGGGCACCCGGGACGCCTTCACCCGTCGCGTCCCGGCGTTCCTGAGCATCTTCGGCGTCGCGATCCCGATGATGATGATCACTATTGGGCTCGGCTGCTGGGCCACCCTGGACGACTTCCTGCGGCACCCGGAGCGGGTCGGCCAGGCGGCGGCGCTCACGGTGCGCCCGGACAAGCTCTCGGCCGACGACGCGCTGCGGATCGCGAGGGCCGACCCCGGGGTGCTGGCGGTCTACCCCGGCACCGAGGTGCCCGCGCTGGAGCCCGAGCAGACCAGGAGCGTGCTGGCCCGCGCCGCCGGAACCTCCGCCGAGCCGTACCCCTTCTCGGTCGTCGAGGGGCGGATGTACGCCGCCAGGGGGGAGGCCGTCGCGGGGCAGGGGCTGCTCGACCTGCTGGGCGTGAAGATCGGAGACCGGATCCGGCTCACCGTCGGCGGCACCCCGCTGATCGTGCACCTCGTGGGCCGGGTGGTGGAGCCCGACCAGGACGGCGAGGTGCTCTCCTTCGGGATCGACAGCCTCGCGGCCAAGGACGCGGTGCCGCCGCAGTTCTACAGTCTGGTGCTCAGGCCGGGCGCCGACCCGGCGGAGGTGAGGGCACGGCTGATGGTCGCCTCGGGAGAGGCCCTCGAGGTCCGGCGGGTGGTGAATCCGGCGGAACGGCTCGCGATCATCCGCGTGGTGATCGTGGCGCTGATCGTCGTGCTCGCCCTGCTCGGCCTGGCGAACCTCCTGACGGCGAGCGCTCTCGGCCTGCGCGACCACGCCCTCGACCTCGCGGTGCTCAAGGCGATGGGCCTCACCCCCCGGCAGGTGGCGGCCACCCTGGTCACCGGGACCGGCCTGCTGATCGTGCTGGGGGTGGTCGCGGGCACCGCGGCCGGGGCCTCACTCGTCGGCGGGCTGATCGACCTGCAGGGGCACACCAGCGGCGTCGGCGCGGGCATCGGCCGTACGCCCTCGGCCCTGACGCTCGCCGTCGCGGTGCTCGTCGCGGTGGGGAGCGCCCTGCTGGTGACGCTGATCCCGGCGGGGTACGCGGCCCGCGCCCAGGTCCCGGTCACCGCGAGATGACCCTGAACCGTCGGCGTTCACCCTGGACGGCCCCGGGACGATGACCGTCCCGGGGCCGTCCAGGAAAAGGGGGGTTCAGCCGTCGATGCCGGGGACGTCGGCGTTCTTGAGCGAGAACCAGTAGAAACCGTGGCCGGGCAGGGTGAGCAGGTACGGCAGGGTGCCCACGGGGGGGAACCGCACCCCGCCCCTCGCCTCGACGGGGATCATGCCCGCGAAGCGGCGCAGGTCGAGCTCGACCGGCTGCGGATACTTCGAGAGGTTGTTGACGCACAGCATCAGGTCCTCGCCGTCCTCGCGGACGAAGCTGAGCACCGCCGGGTTGCTCGACCACAGCTCGTTGTAGACGCCGGTGCCGAAGACCTGGTGGCTGCGGCGGATCGCCAGCATGTTCCTGGTGAAGTGGAGCAGCGAGGCGGGGTTCTTCTGCTGCGCCTCCACGTTGACCGCCTGGTATCCGTGGATCGGGTCCATGACGACGGGCAGGTACAGGCGTCCGGGGTCGGCCGTGGAGAAGCCCGCGTTGCGGTCGGGGCTCCACTGCATCGGGGTGCGGACCGCGTCGCGGTCCTCCAGCCAGATGTTGTCGCCCATGCCGATCTCGTCGCCGTAGTACATGACCGGGGAGCCGGGCAGCGAGAGCAGCAGCGCGGTGAACAGCTCGATCTGGTCGCGGTCGTTCTCCAGCAGCGGGGCGAGGCGGCGCCGGATGCCGAGGTAGGCCCGCATGCGCGGGTCCTTGGCGTACTCGGCGTGCATGTAGTCGCGCTCCTCCTCGGTGACCGTCTCGAGCGTCAGCTCGTCGTGGTTGCGAAGGAAGATGCCCCACTGGCCGCTGTCGGGGAGCTTCGGGGTCCGCGACATGATCTCGGAGATCGGCTCGCGGCTGCCCCGTCGCACCCCCATGAAGATGCGCGGCATGAGCGGGAAGTGGAAGGCCATGTGGCACTCGTCGCCGCCGGTCGCGGGGTCGCCGAAGTACTCGACCACGTCCTCGGGCCAGCCGTTGGCCTCGGCGAGCAGCACCCGGTCCGGGTAGAGACGGTCGACCTCGGCGCGGATCTTCTTCAGGTAGGCGTGGGTCTCCGGCAGCCCCGAGCAGTCGGTGCCCTCGCGCTCGAAGAGGTAGGGCACCGCGTCGAGCCTGAAACCGTCGATGCCCAGGTCCAGCCAGAACCGCAGGACCTCCAGCATCGCCTCCTGGACCGCCGGGTTCTCGTAGTTCAGGTCCGGCTGGTGGTGGAAGAAGCGGTGCCAGTAGTACTGCTTGCGGACCGGGTCGTAGGTCCAGTTGGACTCCTCGGCACCGATGAAGATGATCGGCGCGTCGGGATACCCGGTCGGGGTGTCCGACCACACGTAGAAGTCGCCGTACGGCCCCTCGGGGTCGTGCCGGGACGCCTGGAACCAGGGGTGTTTGTCGCTGGTGTGGTTCATCACCAGGTCGGTGATGATGCGCAGGCCCCGCTGGTGCGCCGACTCGATCAGCTCCACGAAGTCCCCGAGGTCCCCGAAGTCCGGAAGGATCTTCATGTAGTCGGAGATGTCGTATCCGCCGTCACGTAGGGGAGATTCGTACAGCGGAAGGAGCCACAGGCAGTCGACGCCGAGCCACTCGACGTAGTCCAGCTTCTCGATGAGACCGCGCAGGTCACCGGTGCCGTCGCCGTTGGAGTCCTTGAAGCCGCGGACCAGCACCTCGTAGAAGACCGCGCGCTTGTACCACTGGGGATCCGCCGAGACGAAGTCCTCGGCCACGGACTCCTGGGAAGGGGAGGGGAGGGGGGATGGGTTCATCGTGTTCTCGCTCACGGTGATGAAGGGCAGGACGAAGTCACCGGATGCTCCGGCTGATGATGTTTGGTGACCGCGCCGGCGGGAGCCGTCATCCCCACGAGCTCCATGGCCGCGGACAGGACGAATTTGTGATTCAGGGCTGTCCGTTGTGGCGCTTTCTGGGCCGAACACTACCAGCCACCTGGGACCCCCGAAGCCCTCTTGGTGTGGTACATCGCCCCCGCCCCACGGAATTTTCGCGCGCATCGCGCCACGACCGCGTAATCGTCGCGTCGCTGATTGTTTTCCTGCCTGAAACACGACACGCCGCAGAGGGGTGACCTCGTCCTATGCCCGGGGATCCGGCCGATACACGGACCCTCCCGCGCGGCCGGGAGCCGGTCCTTTGCGCGGATGTTGCGCATCGGGTCCCCGAAGCATTCCCGAAAGCATTCTCAGGGCACTCCGGGGGCACTCCGGGGCACGGAGAAACCTTCACGGAACGGACGCCTCGGAAAGGGCCGGGGCGGGCACGGGACGGACGGAGACCGCTCCCGGCGCGGAAGGGGAGGGGATCAGTTCCAGGGCGGGGTGAGGTCGGGAAGGTGGTCCCGGTAGTCGCCGAGCCAGGCGCCGAACAGCACCAGGCCGCGCACCCAGAATCGGTCGTTCCAGCCGTTGAACCGCGCCAGCGCGTCGGGGCCCTCGGCGACCACGGCGTGGAGCTGCTCCGACAGCAGCGAGGGCACGGCGCCGGCGACCCGGGTGAGCATCAGGTGGCCGTACTCCCTGGCGGGTGCGGCGGCCGAGCGGAGCGGGACCCGCTGGAGCGGCTGCTTGACCACGTTGGTGGAGGGCAGCGCGGCCACGCGCGGGTTGGCCGCGTACAGGACCTCGCGGTAGAAGCGCCCCTGGTCCTTGCGGTGCACGCCGACCGAGAGCGCCGCGTCGAAGAAGGCGGGGTGGATGAACGGTGCCGCGAAGGACGCCTCGGGGCCGACCAGGTTGACCGGGGAGCGGGCGATGCCCCGCGCGGTCCTGGTGTGCAGGACCGAGAGCGGCAGCTCGGCCCGGTGGCCGTTGAGCATCGCGGTCGACTGGGTGAAGGCGTGCCTCACGCTGTCGGTGATCCACGCCTCGGCCCCCTCCGACAGGAACGGCACGGACGGGGAGCCGAGCGCGAGCGAGCCGAGCAGCGCGGCCTTGCGCTCGGCCTGCGTGGAGGCGCCGAGCGCGGCCCCGCTGACCATGAAGTTCTTCAGCAGCGGCCCGCCGGCCAGCCCGTCGACGAGGGTCCGCCCCGCCCGGTGCACCTCGCGGGCGAACGGGGTGTACCAGGCGTGGTGCGGGGTGAGGAACTCCAGTCGCCGCGCCGCGGCCAGCGCGTCGTCGGGATAGGCGTCGGCGTCCTGGGTGATCACCCTGTGGCGTACGCCCAGCTCGCGGGTGATCGCCTTGGCGAAGACGATGTCGGTGTCGGTGCCGTCGTCGGGGCTGGTCGTCCACGACTCCACGTCGGCGCCGCGCGCCACCGCCACCGAGCACAGCAGCCGTGAGTCGTAGCCGCCGCTGACCGGGACCAGCAGCGGGCGCCCGTCGAACTCCTTGTAGACCTCGTGCAGGATCTCCAGGATCTCCCCGGCGGTCCTGCCCGCCTCGTAGGGCTCCTCGCGCAGCCAGCGGGGCAGCATCCGCTCGACGCCGATCCGGTCCGACGCCCGGTCGAAGACGAGCGCGCTCGCCCCCGCGAGCCGTTTCACCTGCGTGTACGGGGTGTCGTCGCGCAGCGGGAAGGTGAGCTGGATGATCGAGGCCCAGGCGTCCCAGTTGATCTCGTAAGGCGTGCGCGCGAGGGAGAGCAGCGGCTCCAGCAGCGAGGAGAAGTAGACGGCCCCGCCGTAGGACAGGTAGTAGACGTCCACGAGGCCGAGACCTCCGGTGTGCAGCGTGATCCGCTCACCGTCGTCGATCAGGCCGGGCGTCTCGTAGGTCTCCGCCACCGTGATCCACGGCGCCGCGCCGCCGGGCCTGCGCTCACCCCAGGCGAAGGCCCAGGTGCGCTCGTCGCGCCGGTACGGGGGCAGCGGGGAGGAACTGAACAGGGCCGCGTTCTGAGCCTGGACGGCGGGTCTGACCCGCGGCCCCGCCTCGCGCAACCTCTCCAGGACGGCCTCGTCGAGGTGTCCGATGCCGCCGCAGACGTACGGCCTCACATTGAACGTCGGCCACTGCACCGTGCTGACTCCTCTGTGTCGCGATTGACCAAAGGGTATCCTTTCGCCCGGCTCACGAAACGGAGGACGGCGTGGCGGGCGAGCAACTCGAAAGCACACGACAGGCGTTGCGGGAGGCGGTGGCGCACGCGGAGAGGGCTTCCGAGCTGGCCCGCCTGCTCGACGCGGCACAGGCCAAGATCGCCGATGCGGAACGTGCGGCCGAGGAGCTGCGCGGGGTGAAGGAGCTGCTGGGCGAGACCGAGGAGCGCCTCGAGGCCGCGAACGCGGCCGAGGAGAAGCTCCGCAAGGAGCTGGCGGAGCAGCGCTACCAGGCCGAGGTGGCCAAGTGGAAGCTCTCCTCGGTGCAGGTGGCCCGCTGGTCACGGCTGGGCGACGCGATCAAGACGGGCAAGAGCAACCCGGTGCGGCTGGCGCGCGGCCTGCGTGGGGCGGCCAAGCCGGCCAAGCGCCCGACCGCTCCCAAGCGCCAGCCGGTGCCGCGCAAGGCGGGCGACAAGGCGCCGGTGCCCGGGGCGTCCTTCCAGGCCACCAGCTCCGTCAGGACCGTCGGCGGCAGGCCGGTGAAGCTCAAGCCGTACCGCGTCCCGACCGGCCCGAACACCCGCCCGCACCTCACCGCGGCCGTGATCGCCGCGCCGCACGGCGAGGCGCTGCTGCGCTACGAGTGGCGCCAGACCACCGGTTTCACGCCGAAGGACTTCGCCAGGGTGCTGGCCGCCGAGGTCCCGCACCTGCTGCTGGTCGAGTCGGTGACCGAGGGGCCGTGGGCGGAGGAGCTGCGCCGGCCCGGCCAGGGACTGCACGCGCTGCTGGCCTGGTGCGCGGAGCGGGGCATCCGCACGGTCTTCTGGCACACCGGGGGCACGCCCGCCGAGTTCGTCGCCGCGGCCCGGCTGTTCGAGCACGTCGTGACCGCGCTGCCCAAGTCCGTGGGGCCGTGGGGCGCCGCGCTGGCGGCCCAAGAGCCCGAGCAGGGACGCCGGGCGCCCTCGCTGGGAATCCTGCCCTTCGCGATCCAGCCGCGCGTGCACAACCCGTTGCCGCTCGCCGGGGACCGGTTCGAGCGGGTGCTCTCGCTGGAGGAGCTGCTTCCGGGGCACCTGTCGTACCCGGACGTCCTCACCTCCTACCGCTGGCCCGTCGCGGTCGACTGCCCGCCGGGCACGGAGCCCTGGCGGATGGCGGAGCTCGCCGCCTGCGGCACCCCCATCGGCACCGAGCCCGACGCGCGCCGCGCCCACCTGGCGCTCCGCCAGGCGTACGCCTCGGGCACGATGACCAACAAGGTCGACGACCTGCTGGACGCGATCGGCCTGCCCAGCGGCAGGGCCACCCTGAACATCTCGGTGATCATGATCGACCGGGGCGACCTCGACTACGCGCTGGCCCAGGTCGCGCCGCAGAAGGGCGTCGTGCAGCTGGTGCTGCTGTCGGACGCCTCGGACGCCGCGGCGCGTGCCCGCGACGCGATGCCCGACGGCGTGCACGTCACGGTGCGCCGCCCCACCTCCAACCTGACCACGGGCGGCCTGCTCAACCGGGCCCTCGACCTGTGCCAGGGCGACCTGGTGGCGGTCATGGACGCCCGCGACCGGTACGGCGAGCACTACCTGGCCGATCTCAGCCGGGCGTTCCTGTTCGCCAGTGCCGACATCGTCGGCAAGGCGGCCTACTACGCCCACCTGCGCGACGTCGCGGCGACCGTGCTGCGCCAGCCCTCGGCCGAGTACTCCTACCTGCCCGACGTCGCGGGAGCCACCCTGCTGGCCCGCCGCGCGGTCCTGCGGGACATCGGCTTCGCCGACGTCTCGGACAACTGGGCCGACGTGCTGATGCGGCAGTGCCGCGCGGACGGGATCAAGGTCTTCTCCGCCGACCGCTTCGGCTACGTCTGCCTCCGCGACCGTGACCGCTGGCTGCTCGGCTCGGCCCAGCTCGTCGACTACGGTCCGGCCGACCCGCACGCCCTGGTCTGAACACCGGCGACCGTCGGGCGGTCGACGGCGCCACCGACCACCGACCACCGACCACCGACCACCGACCACCGACCACCGACCACCGACCGCCCCCGTCGCCGCCTGACGACCTCACCGGGAAGTCAGGCTGCCGGGTTGACTTCCTCTCCGGGGCCGAAGCCCGGGGTCGCCACGCTGGAGGGATTTCGATGACGCCCGGCACGCTCGGCGAGGTTCTCGGCCTGCCGCCGATTCCCAGGGGGACGTGGGCGGGGGAGGCGGTCTACGTCTCCCCGGTCGCGCTGCGCAGGGGCGAGGACCCCGAGGAACTGGCGGAGCGGCTGCGCGCGCTGCCGGGGATCACGGCCGTCCGGGTACGGCCCCGGGGTTTCCTGGAGATCGTGGTGGCCGTTCCCGGCGAACTCGTCACGGAGATCGGCGCGACCGTTCCCGTGCCCACGGGCGAAAAGCTCGTTCCCGCGAGGGAGGTCCCCGTGGCCCCCGGTGACACCTCCGTCGTTCCGGTGGCCGAGGGCGGAGTTCCCGTGGACACGCTCGGGGGAGGGGCCGCGTGGGGAGACCTGCCCAGGACGTGGGCCAACCCCGGGTTCGTCGTCAGGTACGCGCACGCGCGGGCGGTCGCCGTACAGCGCTGGGCCGTCGAACTCGGCGTCGGCGGGGATTTCAGGCCCGAGTTGCTGGAGGACCGCAGGGACCGGGCGGTGCTCAGGCTGCTGGCCGAGATCCACGGCAGGCGGGTGAGCCGGGACCCCGGGTGGGCCGCCTACGCCGAGCAGCTGGCGCTGGCGTACCACGACGCGTTCGAGGGGGCCGCCGCGCTTCCCTCGGGGGACGAGGAGCCGTCGGAGCTCCACACCGCCCGGGTGCGCCTGGCGCGGGCCGTGCGGGACGTGCTGGCCGAGGCGTTGACGGCGCTCGGCGAGACGGCGCCCGAGAGACTGTGATAGACCCTCCCAAAGGAGTTCAAAAGGATCAGGGGAGAGGTGAATGGTCGGGCCTCGTGACTGGGAGGCGCACGAGCCGCGCCGATCAGGGGTGGTCCGGCGGACGCTGCCGACCCTGCTCGCCTTCGCCGTCATCCTCGGCGGGCTCGCCTATCTCGGCGGAGACCTCAGGGAGCTCCTCGGCACCGCCCCCGGCTCGCCCATCTCGGCCGCGGCCAAGCATCGCCTCTACGGGGACACCGAGCCGGTCGACGGCCGCTGCGACACCCTGCCGAAAGACATCGACGCCGACGTCAGGGCGTCGTTGGAGGCTCTGGCCGGCTGCCTGGAACGGATGTGGGCGGCCACCCTGGCGCGGGCGGAGATCGACTACGAGCCGCCGGGGGAGGTGCGGCTGGTCGACGCTCCCGAGGAGGCCGCGTGCGGGATCGACGACTACGACTGGGCCGGGATCTACTGTCCGGGGCCTCGCGTGGTGAACGTGCTGGTCGAGGGCGAGCGGGCCTTCCCGATGATGTTCACCCTCGCGCACGAGTACGCCCACCATGTCCAGGAGGTGAGCGGGATCGCCGACCAGAGGGGTTCCGAGGCCTTCGACGAGGCGTGGTCGCGGCGGCTCGAACTGCAGGCCGACTGCCTGGCCGCGGTGGCGCTGCGAGGCGTCGCACCGCGCCGGCTGGAGAATTTGCGCCTTCTCGCCGGGCGCGGCCCCGGCGCGGACGAGGGGGCGGAGGCGGGCTACCGGCAGTCGCACGGCTCGGGGACGAGCAGCGCCGGGTGGATGCTGCGCGGCCAGAAGGGCGGCACCGTGGGGTCCTGCAACACCTGGGGCGCTCCCGCCGAGCAGGTCTCCTAGGCTCGGCGGGCCTTCGCCGGGCTTCCCGCCGTACCCTCCGCACCCGAGCGCTCGGTCCGGCTCCCCGGCCTGTCTTCCGCGCCGAGCGCGGCGCGTTCGGCTTCCCGCCGTACCCTCACGCTTGGCTCGGCGCGTCCGGCTTCCCGCCGTACCCGCCACGCCGAGCGCTCGGTCCTCCGGCCTCCGGGAACGCGCTCACCCGGTCTCTCCCGAGGATCGTGTCGCGGTGCGACCTTAAAATATGTCGCCAAAACGGCCCATAACGTAAAAAGTTCGCGTGTTCGAGCAGGATCGCGTCTCGATGGGTGGGCAATCGTCTCAGGGGGATCACCGGGTCCGATAGCCTCGATCGGGTGAGTCGATTCGTCCACCCCGCCGGTGACCGGCATGCAGAAGTGCTGCCCGAGGAGCGCCCTCCGCACGCACCCGCAAACCTGAACGCGCTCGATCCGACCATCTGGCCCCGAACGTCGAGCCGCGCCGACGGCTCGATCACGATCGGCGGCGCGGACGTGAGGGACCTGGTCGCGGAGCACGGCACCCCGCTCTACGTGGTGGACGAGGAAGACTTCCGCTCCCGCTGCCGTGACTACGCGAGCGCGTTCTCCGGCGGCGAGGTCCACTACGCGGGCAAGGCCTTCCTGTGCCGCGAGGTCGCCCGCTGGATCATGCAGGAGGGCCTCGGCCTGGACGTCTGCAGCGCCGGGGAGCTCGCCGTCGCGCTCAGCGTCGGGTTCCCGCCCGAGCGGATCACCATGCACGGCAACAACAAGTCCCTCGCCGAGCTGGAGAAGGCCGTCGAGGCCGGGATCGGGCACATCGTGGCCGACTCCTTCGAGGAGATCGCCCGCCTGGGCTTCCTCGCCGACAAGCACGGCACGCGTCCCAAGGTGATGATCCGCGTCACCGTGGGCGTCGAGGCCCACACCCACGAGTTCATCGCGACCGCCCACGACGACCAGAAGTTCGGCTTCTCGCTGAGCAGCGGCGCGGCGGCCGAGGCGGCACGGCGGATCCTCGCCCTGCCCCAGCTGGAGCTCGTCGGCCTGCACTCCCACATCGGCTCCCAGATCACCGACACCGCGGGGTTCGAGGTGGCCGCGGCCCGCCTCGCCACCCTCCTGGTAAAGATCAAGGACGAGCACGACGTCGTGCTGCCCGAGCTCGACCTCGGCGGCGGCTACGGCATCCCGTACGTCGAGGGCGACACCGCGCCCGACGTCAAGGAGATCGCCGACAACCTGCGGGAGATCGTGAGCAGGGTGGCGAGGGGCGCCGGCCTGCCGGTGCCCAAGCTCACCGTCGAGCCGGGCAGGGCGATCGCCGGGCTGGCCGGCGTGACGCTCTACGAGGTCGGCACGATCAAGGACGTCGAGGGCCTGCGCACCTACGTCAGCGTCGACGGCGGCATGAGCGACAACATCCGCACCGCCCTCTACGGTGCCGACTACACCGCGCGCCTCGCCTCCAGGGAGAGCGACGCCAAGCCGATGCTCTCCCGCATGGTCGGCAAGCACTGCGAGAGCGGCGACATGGTCGTGCGCGACCTGTGGCTCCCGGCCGACCTGGCCACCGGCGACCTGATCGCCGTCGCGGGCACCGGCGCCTACTGCCGCTCGCTCGCCAACAACTACAACTACCTCCCCAAGCCCGCCGTGGTCGCGGTCAAGGACGGGGTGTCTCGCGTGATCGTCCGCAGGGAGACCGAGGACGACCTGCTGAGAGGACAGCTGTGAAACGACCCGGAGCGGCCGAGAGCGCCGTCCACGGTGTGAGTGACAAGGGGGCGTGACCGGATGGCACTGAAAGTCGCACTTCTGGGATGCGGCGTCGTCGGTTCCCAGGTGGTCAGGCTCATGCACGAGCAGGCCGACGACCTCGCCGCCCGCGTCGGGGCGCCGCTGGAGCTCGCCGGGGTCGCCGTACGGCGCCTGGGCCGCAGGCGGGACGCCGACGTCGACCCCGCCCTGCTCACCACGGACGCCGAGGCCCTGGTCACCCGCGACGACATCGACGTCGTCGTCGAGGTGATCGGCGGCATCGAGCCCGCCAGGGCACTCATCCTGGCCGCGCTGAACAGCGGAAAGTCGGTCGTCACGGCGAACAAGGCGCTGCTCGCCGAGCACGGGGCGACCATCCACGCCGCGGCCAGGGCCGGTGGCGCCGACCTCTACTTCGAGGCGGCCGTCGCGGGCGCGATCCCGCTGATCAGGCCGCTGCGCGAGTCGCTCGCCGGTGATCACGTGCATCGCGTGCTCGGCATCGTGAACGGCACCACCAACTACATCCTCGACCAGATGGACTCCAGCGGGGCCTCGTTCTCCGACGCGCTGGAGGAGGCGCAGGCGCTGGGCTACGCCGAGGCCGACCCCACCGCCGACGTGGAGGGCTTCGACGCCGCGGCCAAGGCCGCGATCCTCGCGGGGATCGCCTTCCACAGCCGGGTGACGGCCGCCGACGTGCACCGCGAGGGCATCACCGAGATCACCGCGACGGACGTGGCCAGTGCCAAGGCGATGGGATACGTCATCAAGCTGCTCGCGATCTGCGCCCGCTCCGAGGACGGCAGGTCGTTCGGCGTACGGGTGCATCCGGCGATGATCCCCAGGACGCACCCGCTGGCCGGGGTCCGCGAGGCGTACAACGCGGTGTTCGTCGAGGCGCGCTCCGCCGGGCAGCTCATGTTCTACGGCGCGGGCGCGGGCGGCGCCCCGACCGCGAGCGCCGTGCTCGGCGACATCGTGGCCGTGGGACGCAACGTGCTGGCGGGCACCCGGGGACCTGAGGAGTCAACATACGCGGACCTGGTCGTGCACCCGATGGGCGAGACCGTCACGCGCTACCACGTCTCCCTGGACGTCGCCGACAAGCCGGGCGTGCTCGCGAGGGTCGCCGACATGTTCGCCAAGCAGGACGTCTCCATCCAGACCGTGAGGCAGGAGGGGCACGGCGCGGACGCCCAGCTGGTGCTGGTCACCCACCGGGCGAGCGACGCCGCGCTCTCCGCCACGATCGAGGGCCTGCGCGAGCTGGACATCGTCCGCGACGTGGTGAGCGTCATGCGGGTGGAGGGCGAGGACGCCTCCTAGCGGCATCCGTCGGACTGTTCTCCTCCGCGTGGGCGGCGGGTCGAGGGCGGGGACGCGCCTCCTGGCGGCACCTGCCGGTCCGCCGTGGCCGGTCCACCCGCCCGAGCCTGTTCGGCGTCGGCCCGCTCGGCCCGACACCGGGCCGAGCGGGCGCGGACCGCTGTCGGTCGGCACCGTCGCCGACATTGCCGAGGGCTCTCCCGGCACTCGCGGTGATCATGCCGTGTCGGCTCGGCATCGGGTTCCTGGGCATTTGATAACGGTTCATTTGGTGGCCTTTACCGACTTATAGGGTTCTTTCATGCCCTGTCTGCCGTTCCGCGAAAGGGAGTCCACCGTGAAGGTCTTCCACCGGGTGGTGGCGTTCGCCACGGCGCTGGCCGTCGTGGCGACGCTGAGCCCGGCCGCCCACGCGGCGACCGCGCGTCCCTCGAAGAAGATCAAAACGATCGTCGCGCTCACCTTCGACGACGGCGACTCCACCCACCCCGCCGTCGCCCGCATGCTGGAGAAACGCGGTATGCGTGGCACGTTCTACATCAACACCGACACCGTCGGCGGCGAGGAGAAGCTGACCCGGCGCGAGCTTGCCGCGATCGCGAAGAAGGGGCACGAGATCGGCGGTCACACGCTGACCCACGTCCGCCTCACCGAGCTCACCCGGAGCGAGCAGGAGGGTCAGATCTGCGACGACCGCAGGGCGCTGATCGCGTGGGGGTACCGGCCCACGACCCTCGCCTACCCGTTCGGCGCGGTCGACTCCGACGCCAAGGCGGTGGCGCGGCGGTGCGGCTACGACGCGGCCCGCGGGGTCGGCGGGCTCAAGGAGTGGGGCTGCCCCGGCTGCCCGGCCGGTGAGCCCTTCCGCCCGCAGGACCGCTACGACATCCGCACCTCCGGTTCCGTCCGCGAGGACACCCTGCTGCGGCACCTGAAGCAGCAGGTGCTCAACGCGGAGAAGACCGGCGGCGGGCTGGTTCCGCTCGTCTTCCACCGCGTCTGCGACGACTGCGGCCTCTACTCGACGACTCCCAGGCTCCTGAATCAGTTCCTCGACTGGCTTGGGACCAGGAAGTCGCACGGCACGGTCGTGCGTACCCTGCAGAGCGCCGTCGGCGCCCGCTACCGCCCCCTGCCCGTGCGGGAGTGAACGCGGCCGAGACCGCACGGAGACATCCGGGTGTCCTCGGCGGCGGCAAGCCTCGGCGAGCCCGCGGAGGCGGCGGAGCGTCAGGTCCCTCGGCGAGCCCGCGGAGACAGTGGGACGTCAGGTGCCCTGTGAGCCTGTGGAGGCGGCGGGGCGTCAGGTGCCCTCGGTGAGCCTGCGGAGGCGGCGGGCGGCGCGGGAGAGCAGGGAGCGCTGCTGGGCCTGGCGCAGGGCGACGGCCTCCAGGCGGCGCTGCTCGGCCTTCTCCTTCCACCTGAGGGTGTCCCGGCTGCCCTTGGCGGCCTTGGAGCGCAACTCCTTCAGTTCGGCCTTGAGGGCGGCGACCTGCCGCTTGGCCCGCTCGGCCTCCTTCGCCCGCGACTCGGCCGCGGCCTTCCAGCGCGCGGCCTCCCTGTTGCGGTTGACGGCCCAGTAGGGGTAGGCCTGGGCCGCGGGCCGCAGCTTCCACGACTCCGCGTCCAGCCAGGTCGCCCCGTGCAGGTCGGCGATCACGTCGTCGAGCCGCTCGCCCTCGCGGGCCACGCGCATCGCCCTCGCGACGGCGGAGGTCCGCTCCAGGCGGGCGGCGAGAACCCCCGACTCGTCCTCGTCCAGCGCCACGAGCAGCAGGCCCTCGTCCTCCTTCTCCGCCCGCTCGATCAGCGTGGCCAGCGAGTCCGTCCCCGGTACCCATCCGGCGGGGCAGAGCAGGCGGAACGGTGCGGGCGCGGAGGTCGCGGGGACGTGCTCGGCGAAGGAGACGCGGCCGTCGTGGGCGTACTGGCCGCGCAGCAGCCGCAGGTCGAGCAGCGGGTCGTCCAGCGGGGCCGGGCGTTCGCCGGTGAGCGACCCCCATGGCCCGGTGAGGGTGACGCGCACGTCGGGCAGGGTGCTGGCCAGCGCCCCGTCGACGCTCGCCCTGACGTCCTCGAAGGAGGCGCCCTCGGCGTCCACCACGACGTCGACGTAGGGCACCAGCCACTGCCTGCCCGCGTCGGTGCGCAGGTGGCGCCGGTACGGGATCCGGTCGGCGATGAACGGGTCGTTGTGCCGCCTGACGTCCGCGGGCCTGCGCATCGCCGTCGTCGTACCCAGGTGCCAGCTCAGCGCCTCGGCGTCGGGGACGAACACCGCGCCCGTCTGGGTGAGCCGGTAACCCAGCTCGGTGTCCTCGCCGAGGGCGAGGGAGGTGTCCAGCCCTCCCGCCTCCCTTAGCAGGGCGGCGGGCAGCGAGACCGTCGCGCCCACGTGGACGCGGTGCAGGAGCGAGCTGGGCGCGTCGCGGAAGTCGCGGTGGGTGGCGACGAGCTCGCCGATCCAGTCGTGCCCGTGCTCGGGATCCTCCTCGAAGAGGGAGTCGGCCCTGTCCTTGGCGACGGCGATCTGGACCTCGGCCGGGGTGGGCGGGGTGCCGGCCATGGCGGTGAAGCGCAGTGTCCCCGTCACCACCAGGTAGCCGGCCAGATGGTGCCAGCGCATGTGCGCCTCGACGTGCTCCCGGTAGGAGACGATGTCGGCGTCCATCCGGTGGATCACCTCGCCGTCCGCGACGGCCACGCCGGTCTCCAGGGCCCAGGCGATGCCCCGGCGCCCCGAGGCGTTGCCGACGAGCCGGGTGTGTTCGGGGGCGATCTCGGGGAGCCGGAGCGGGGGCGCGCTGCCGTCGTCCACGACGATCACCTCAAGGAGGTGGGAGGGGTAGGTCTGGGCGGCGAGTGCGGCCAGCGTGAGGTCGAGCCTGTCCTGCCGTCCCCTCGCGGGGATCACCACGCTCACCGGCAGGCGCGGCTCCCACGTGCCGGGCGCGGGTGCGGGCAGCACCCCGTAGTCGTTGCCCGGAATCCGGGGCGTGGCGACGGCGTCGCCGGCGAGGGCCCGCGACGTGCCCGCAGCGCCTTCCGTGGCCGGAGCCGGAGCCGGAGCCGGAGCCGGGGACGGGGCCGGAGCTGGTGTCGATGTCGGTGTCGGGTACGGCGTGCCGGGGACACGCCGTGCGTCGGAGGGGGGCGGCGTGCTCACGGCGTCTCCGTGGAGAGTTCCATGAGCGCGCTGGGCCGGAAGCCGCGCCACTGGCGCTTGTTGCGCCGCAGGAACGTGCCGATCGGCTCGCGCCAGGTGTGGTTGGCGACGTTGCCGCGCCGCAGGATGTAACCCAGTCCCTGAGTGCGGTAGATCTGTCCGCCCGCGGCCTGCACGGCGTGCTGGAACTGGGCGTCGATCGTTCCCGGCAGGGGACGGAAGCCGCCCACGGCCTCGAATGCGGAGCGTTCGGAGAAGATGGTTCCTCCGGCGATGAAGTTCGTGATCTGCTCGGTGATCTGCTCGCGGTGGACGGTCACCCCGATCGAGGCGAGATAGACGAACTCGGGGACCATGCCCACGACCTGGGCTCCCGAGTAGGAGTGGGCGAGCAGCAGGTCGGAGATGAAGTCGGGCCCGTACCAGTCGTCGTCGTCCATCTTCAGCAGGAACGACCCCGACGCCCTCGCCGCAGCCTGGTTCAGCACGGTTCCGAACACGGTCTGCTGGTCGGCCTCGACCACGGTGATCGGCCGTTCGAAGGACGCGAGGGCCTCGGCGACGCCCGGATGCGTCGCGGGGACGCCGTGCAGGGCGAGGATCACCTCGAACGTGGCGCCGCGCTGCCTGGACAGTTGCCTCAGCGCGAAGCCCACCATCTCCGGACGGCGGGTGACGAGCAGCACCGAGACCGTCGGCGCGGGCGCCACAGGGGCGCCCAGCTGCTCCCATCGGGCGCGGACCCCGTGCAGGCGCAGCGCCTCGCGGCGCAACCGGATGCTGTGCTCCTCGCGCTCCAGGTCGTCCTTGAGCGCGGGCTCGTCGACCGAGGTGATCAGTCTGGCCAGCTCGGGGCCGAGGGCGCCCGCCCAGCGCGGCACGGTCTCACAGATCAGGGGAACCCCGGCCGCGGCCAGTCCGGTGACGACCCGCAGCGCGGCGGCAGGGCCGGTGTGGCTGTGCCGCCAGTCCACCCGTACGCACCTGACCTGCCTGATCCGGCTGACGTCCACGTCCGTGACGCGGCCGGAGGCGTCGAAGGAGGTGAGCGTCCCGCCCCCGCAGGTGATCGTCCAGCGCCCGGACTCGGAGGACAGGTCGGCCGTGCCGAGGGTCGGCACGGTGACGAAGTTCATGGGGTTGACCGAGCGGCTGTCGACCGGGGGAATGGTCCAGGGCTCCGACAGGTCGCCGATGCCGTTCTCCAGGATCTTGCCGCCACCGGGGCGGCCGAGTCTCTCCCAGGTCATCAGCTCGGCGACCGGGCGGTCCACCGTGGTCTCGCCGGTGGGATCGGCGCCGGACCAGGGCGGCGGCTCCTCGCCGACCGCCCGCACCACCAGGTCGGCGCCGCGGGCGCCGAACCTGTCGGGAACGGGGCCAGTGAGGGGCGCGGGGGCCGCGTTCGGGTCGCCGGGGCGCCAGTGGGCCGCTCCCGGGCCCGCCAGCGCGCCGACGGGGCCGGCGACGGCGTCCATCCGGTGTCCGCCGAACGCCCGCGCGGTCGCGGCGAGCGTCCGCCCGGCGGGCACCGGTTTGGAGAAGCCCGCCTCGACCACCCAGGCGGGCTGTTTCGGCTGGTGGACGCGGAGCTCCACGAGCGCGCGCCAGCGGTGGGCCGGGGTCGGGGACAGCACCGGCGCGGTGTACCAGTGCGGCGTCTCCAGTACGGCGACGACGACCCGGGGGGCCATGGCGAGCAGCGACTGCAGGCTCGCGGCCCTGCGGACGTCGGTCGCGGTGCGGGCGAGCACCAGGATCTCCGCGGCGCCCTCCTCGGCGCGCGGGAGGCCGTCGAGGTCGCCGTCGAGGTCCATCGCCCCGTACGCCTCCAGCTCGCCGAGCGTCTCGAGGCCCACGCAGTAGACGAGGACGCGTCGCTTGCCGGCGCGCTCCCTGGCGGCGCGGACCAGATCGATCAGAAGGGACATCAGCCGGTCTTCCCCCGCAGCCTGGCCGTTGAGATGATCTTTTTGAGTGGCCCGCGCCGCAGCTCGTCCTCCAGGCGCGCGTTCTTCGCCCGCAGCCGTTCGGTCTCGGCGCGGAGGCTCTTCACCTCGCTCCTCAGGCTCTCCGCCTCACGCTTCCGGCGCGCGGAGTCGGCCCGCCATCTCGCGGTGTCCCCGGCGACGGGCTCCGCCTCGCCCGCGGTCGTCACGCCGACCTCGGCGGCGCCCACCCAGAGTGAGCCGAACAGCTCGTGGACGACCCCGTCGATGTCACCGTCGATGCCACCGTCGATGTCACCGTCGGGATCACTGCCGAGGCTCCGGCACCCATCGCCGCTCACCAGCGCGGCTCTGGCGAAGGCGGCGGTGCGTTCGAACCTGGCCGACCTCACCCCGGAGGGCCCCTCGTCGAGTGCCACGCTCAGCAGCCCGTACTCCTCGCGTTCGGCGAGCTCGACCAGTTCGGCCAGGCTTTCCGCGCCGAGCGCCCATCCGGCGGGCAGGGTGAGCCTGAACGGCGCGGGAGCGGAGTCGGCGGGCGTCTCCTCGGTGAAGGAGACGCGTGGCTCGTGGGCGTACAGGTTGCGCACCAGGCGCAGGTCGAGCAGTGGCTCGTCGAGGGAGGGGCGGCGCCCGGCGGGGAGGTCCGTCCACGGCCCGACCACGGTGACGGCGACGTCGACGAGGGTGCCCGCGAGCGCGGAGTCCACGCTCGCCCGCACGTCCTCGTAGGAGGCGTCGCGGGCGTCGACGACGACGTGCACGTACGGCACCAGCCAGGTCCTGCGCGGGTGGGTGCGCAGCCATCGCAGGTCGGGAATGAGATCGGGCAGCACCGACCAGTTGTGCCGGTGCACCTCCTTCTCCCGGATCATGACCGTGGACGGTCCGAGATGCCAGCCGCGGGCCCGCGGGTCGGGGATGAAGACCGCGCCCGCCTGCGCGAGACGGAAGCCGAGATCGGTGTCCTCGGCCATGTTCAGGGTGGTGTTCACGCCGCCGACCGAGCGCAGCAGCGTCAGGGGGACCGAGGTGGTGGCGCCGGAGTGGAGCCGGTAGGCCCCGGTGCCCGCGTCCCGCAGCCACCGGGTCTCCTCCAGCACCCCGGCCCGCCACTCGTGCGGCGCGGACTCGTCGAACAGCTTCTCCGCGTCCCGGGCGTTCACGGCCGAGAAGACCTCGTCGGCCGAGGGCCCGATCCCGCCGGGGGTGAAGCGGACGTCGCCCATCACGACGGCGTAGGGGAGGAGATGGTGCCAGCGCATGTGCGCCTCGACGTGCTCGGTGTCGAGGATCATGTCGGAGTCGACCCAGTGCAGGATGTCGCCCGCGGCGGCGGTGGCGCCGGTCTGACGGGCCCAGCCCCGGCCCCAGCGGCCCTCGGGCACCCGGACGAGCCTGGTGTTGGCCGGGGTGATCTCGGGGACGCGCATCTGCGGGTCGCTGCCGTCGTCGACCACGACCACCTCCATGAGGTGCGCGGGGTAGGTCTGCGCGGCCAGCCCGGCGAGCGTGCGGTCCAGGGCCTCCTGGCAGTCGTGCGCGGGGATCACCACGCTCACCCTGAGCCGGGGCTCCCACGTGCCCAGGTCCGGCGGGAGCAGGGAGCCGTAGTCGTTGTGCCTCACCCCGGCGCGCGGGACGGCGGTCCGGTCGTCGCTCGGGTGGGCGGGAGAGGTGAGGGAAGCGGTGTCGGGGGTGGCGAAACCAGTCCCGGTCACGCCTTTCCCTCCACTTTCTCCCCCGCGCCCCGTGCGGTTCTCGCCTCCACCGCGGCCAGGCGCGGCAGCAGGTCGTGAACCATCTCCTCGATTTCCTGATGCCGGGGTACGGAGGCCAGCCGGTCCTCTCCCAGGGAGACCAGGATCGCCTGCAGATCCTCGTCGCGCTTGTGCTCGTGCTTCTTGAGCAACTCGACGATCTCGTCGAGTCGCCGGTCGAGCCGCTGGGTGGCCGCCTTGACCGTGGCGAGTTCCGTCTCGTAGCGCTTGACCCGGGCGTCGATCCGCTGGGCTTTTCCGTCGACCCTGCGTACGGTCGCGACCGCGAACACCTGGACGACGAGCACCGTCGCGATCGCGCCGAGCACGATGGCCGCGGTGACCGAGATGATCTCGAAGCTCGCGAGCAGCGTCAGCGCGATCAGGAACACCGGGCCGAGTGTCGCCGCCAGAAGCGTCAGTTTTCGGGGTGTGGACATCCGCGCTTACCTTCCGTGCCGCTCTGTAATCTTTACCTGTCCTTGTCAGTGGTAAATGAGGTTATCGGCTCTTCAAGTGCAAATACGTCGACAAATAAGAAATTCGAAGGTTCCTGTGACCTGTGTGACAGCTGTGAGCCTTTAGCAGTGATCCTCAATGTCAAGTGGGAAGTGTGGTGAGAAGGGATCTTCCTGCCTCGCTATCCTTCGCTCGTGCCCGCGCAGCCGACCTCCCCCTCCCCGCCCTCTCCGGCCACCCCGGCGGGCCTCCCGCGAGTGAGCGCCCACCGCGCCGGCGGCCCGGATCACCCGCCCCGACACCCGGTTCCGAGGCCCCCTCGACGCCGGCTCCCCTGCGTCGCCCTGAACCCGGGACGCGGTCCTCGCCGGACCCCGGCCCTGGAAGTGCCATGACGGCACGGATCGTCGGTAACGACTACCGGAGCCTCACGCCGGCCGCCCTGGGCTCCCTGACACCCTCGCTCCGGGTCAGCGTCGTCGTCCCCGCCTACGGTGACCAGGAGAAACTCGACCTCGCGCTCGCCGGGCTGGCCACCCAGACCTACCCCGCGGCCCTGACCGAGGTGATCGTGGTCGACAACGGCAGCAGCCCGCCGTTGCGGCTGCCCGCGCTGTGTCCCGAGAACACCCGCCTGATCGTCTGCCCCGTCCCCGGCCGCGCCCATGCCAGGAACGCCGGGCTGTCGGCCGCCACCGGCGACGTGATCCACTGGCTCGACTCCGACGTCGTCCTGGACCGCAGGTCGGTCGAGGCGCACATGCGCTGGCACCACGCCGCCCCGTATCTCGTGGTCACCGGATACCTGCGCTTCACCCCGGCGGCGCTGCCGGCCCCCGAGGTGGTCGCCGCCGCCGACGACCTGGCCGAACTCTTCGAGCCCGCCGAGCCGCACGCCTGGCTGGTCGACCTCGTCGAGCGCACCGACGGCCTCACCGCCAACCCGCACCGCGCGTTCAGCATGCACGTCGGCGGCGCGACCTCGGTCAACGCCGCGCTGCTCGCCGCCGCCGGGCCGATGGACACCGACCTGATCCTCGGCCAGGACACCGAGATGGGCTACCGGCTCGCCCAGGCGGGCGCCGTCTTCGTCCCCGAGCCGCTGTCGCGCGCCTTTCACCTGGGCCCGACCATGCGCATGCGCGACAAGGCGCCGATCGACCGGGTCAGCCACGCCTTCGTGGCCGACCGGATCCCGTCCTACCGCTGGCTCCGTTCCCACCCGGCCAGACAGTGGAAGGTGCCGTACGTCGAGGTGGTCGTCGAGCCGGGCGGAACAGGAGGGCCCGGGAAGTACGCCTACGACGAGGTCCGCGCCACCGTCGACGCCGTGCTGGCGGGCACCGTGCCCGACGTCGCGGTCACCCTCACCGGGCCGTGGGACCGCGTCGGCGTCGAGGGGCGCGCCCCCCTGAGAGACCCCGACCTGGACCTGGTGCTGATCCGCGGCCACTACGCCCACGAACCCAGGGTCCGCTTCACCGCCGAGACCGCCGAGACCGCCGAGACCGCCGAGACCGCCGAGACCGCCGAGACCGCCGAGGCTCCCCGGGACCGGCCGGGGTCCTCGCCGAGTCCCGCCCCGGCGGTTCCGTACCGTCTCCGGCTGCCCGCGGGGTGGGTGCCGGGCGAGGACACCCTGGCCCGCCTGCTCGACCTGGCCGTGGACGAGGGATACGGCCTGGTCTCGGTACTGCTGGCCGAGGAGGACGGCGCCGGCGTCGACAGCGCTGACGGCACCGACGGCACGGGTTCGGGGCGGGGGGTCGTCGCGGCGCGGCTGGAACGTGCCGCCGCGTTCGCGCGCGCCGCGATCGTGTCGAGGGAGGGGGAGGATCTCGACGACGCCGTGGACGACACCTTCGGCGTGATCTGGGTGGACGCCGAGACCTACGGGTTCGCGCCGGAGGCCCGTGCCCTCACCGGCCGCCGCAGCGCCTACCGGGTCAGGAGCGAGGCGGAGGCCGAGGTGGCGCGCCTCGCCAAAGAGGCGGAACGGCTCCGTGAACAGGTGGTCAAGTGGCGCGACGAGGCGGGTCGCTGGCGCAGGAGCACCGTCGAACTGCGCCGAGAGGTCGGCACCCTGCGCAAGGAGCTGGCGGCGGCCAGGAAGGTCGTCCAGTACGGGCTGCTGTCCTCCGTGAAACGGGCCATCACCCGCCGTCGCTGACGACATGACCGCATCTCGGCCGCCGCTCGTCTCCTGAACGCGGAGCTCCGCGTTCAGGAGACGCCCCGGGGACCTGCGTCCGCGCTCAGCTCCTGAGCGCGGTGCGGAGCCTGCCGAGGAGGGAGCCACGCCCCTCCCGGCGGCTTCCCTCCTGGTGCCGTTCCTGCCCGGGAGCCCGCTCCGCCACGGGTCTCGCGGGTTCCCGTCCCCGATCCGGGGCCGGACTCTCGGACGTGGCCGGAACCCGGGCGGGCGGAGGAGCGGGGATCGGGGAGGCGGGCCAGAACTCCGACCGGTCGCCGCGCCGTACGCCGTGGGTGGCCTCGATCGACGCGGCGACGTCGTCCGCGCCCAGCAGCCTCGCCCGGCCCAGCGCCTCGGTCCGCTCCAGCCTCGCCTCGCCGTCGTCGCCGAGATCGGCGACGAGCATGCCGGAACGGTCGTCCTGCATCACGCGGATCATCCGCTCCAGCGTCTCGCGTCCCAGCGGCACCGAGACCGGGCCCGTGTAGCGGAACGCGATCGGGGCGGGGGTCGCGGAGATCTCGTCGGCGAAGCGTATCCGCTCGTCGTGGGCGAAGTGCTCGCGCAGCAGCCGCAGGTCGAACAGGGGATCGTCCAGCACGGGGCGACGCTCCCCGGACAGTTTCGACCACGGGGCGACCAGGGTGACGATCACGTCGCCGAGCGACCCGTCGAGCGCCGCGCCCACCGCCTCGCGCACCTTCTCCCAGGGCCCGTCGGCGCACAGCACCACCTCCACGTACGGGACCAGCCAGTGACGGCCCCGGTCCTTGCGCAGGTCGCGGCGGAGCGGCACCCGATGGGCCAGGTAGGGGGCGACGACCCGCACCGCCCGCCCCGGATCGCGCCGCTGGGCGGGAAGCCCCAGGTGGACGGCCTGGGCGGCCATGTCGGGGACGAAGACCACCCCGTGCGCGGCCAGCCGGTAGGCGAACTCGGTGTCCTCACCCCGCAGCACCCCGGGGTCGACCCCGCCCACGGCCTGGAAGATCTCGCGCCGCATCGACACCGTCGGCCCCGTGCACACGTGGTAGGGGTTGCGGCTGGCACGCAGGCCGTCGGTGCGGGAGATCGTCTGCTCGGTGGAGCTGGGCAGGGCGGCCGACAGGTCGAAGAGGGACGCGAGCGAGCCCGCGCGCACGCCCTCGTGGACCCGCGCGGCCGTGAGCGCCGGCTCCTCGACGAACTTCTTCGCACCGATCGTGACCAGGTAGCCGGCCAGGTGGTGCCAGCGGGCCAGAGCCTCGATGTGCTCGCGGCAGACGACCATGTCGGCGTCGAGGCGCTGGATGATCCGCCCCTCCGCGAGGGCGGCACCGGTGTTCACCGCGTGGGCGATCCCCCAGCCCGAGGAACCGGTGGTCACGATCCTGGCGCCACTCGGAGCGATCTCCGGCAGCCGCAGCGGCGGGTCGCTGCCGTCGTCGACCACGATCACCTCCATGAGGTGATCGGGGTAGGTCTGCGCGGCCAGGGCGGCGAGGGCGAGGTCGAGCCTGTGCTGCCCGCCGTGGGCCGGAATGATCACGCTCACCGAAAGCTCCGGATCCCACGCGCCGAGCGCGGGCGGGTCCAGGGGTGAGTAGTCGTTGTGCCGGATCGGCGGCAGGTCCGCCGCCGTGCCGCCCGTCATGATGTGGCACCCCTTGTCTCGATTCCCCGTCTGTCAAGCCCTGTCAAGGCTCGCAGACCATATCGGCTGATCCTTAGAGTTCCCTGGAGAGACGCCTGGCTTGTCCATCTGGTGGACATCGCATCCCGGAGCCGAGCGCGTTGCCCGTAGACTCGTTTCCCAATACCGCAGGTAGCACGCGCACGGATCGGCCGTGCGCGGTGAGGAGCAATCATGACCAGGGCGTGGCGTGGCCTCATCGAGGAGTACCGTGACCGACTTCCGGTGACCACGGCGACGCCCGTTGTCACGCTTCTGGAGGGCGGCACCCCGCTCGTCCCGGCGAACCGGGTGTCGGCGCTGACCGGCTGCGAGGTCTATCTGAAGGTCGAGGGCCTCAACCCGACCGGAAGCTTCAAGGACCGTGGCATGACCATGGCGATCAGCAAGGCCGTCGAGGACGGGGCGAAGGCCGTCATCTGCGCCTCGACCGGCAACACCAGCGCCTCCGCCGCCGCCTACGCGGTCCGGGCGGGCCTGACCTGCGCCGTTCTGGTGCCCCGAGGCAAGATCGCGATGGGCAAGCTGGCCCAGGCGCTGGTCCACGGGGCGAGGCTGCTCCAGGTCGAGGGGTCCTTCGACGACTGCCTGGAGATGACCAGGAAGCTGTCGGAGAACTACCCGATCGCCCTGGTCAACTCGGTGAACCCGTTCCGGCTCCAGGGCCAGAAGACCGCCGCCTTCGAGATCGTCGACGCGCTCGGGGACGCCCCCGACATCCACTGCATCCCGGTCGGCAACGCGGGCAACATCTCGGCGTACTGGATGGGCTACACCGAGTACGCCGGGGACGGCGTCGCGACGAGGACGCCGCGGATGTTCGGCTTCCAGGCCAGCGGCGCCGCGCCGATCGTCAACGGCGCGCCGGTGACCCACCCGCACACGATCGCGACCGCGATCCGCATCGGCAACCCCGCCTCGTGGCAGCTCGCCGAGGCCGCCCGCGACGAGTCGGGCGGTGTGATCCAGTCCGTCACCGACCGTCAGATCGCCGCCGCGTACAAGCTGCTCGCCCAGGAGGAGGGCGTGTTCGTCGAGCTCGCCTCCGCCGCCAGCGTGGCGGGCCTCCTCCAGGCCCACGGGCAGGGCCTGGTCGAACCGGGACAGCGCATCGTGTGCACGGTGACCGGAAACGGCCTCAAGGACCCCGACTGGGCCATCTCGGGCGCCCCGACGCCGGTGACGATCCCGATCGACGCGCACGCGGCGGCCACCGCCCTCGAACTCGCCTAGCCGGACCTCAAGCTCGCCCAGTGAACATCACGTGAACCTCAGGAGAAGCGACGTGCCCCTCACGGCCCCCCGAGGACCCCGATGACCGGCGGCACGGCGAAGGTGACCGTCCACGTCCCCGCGACGTCGGCCAATCTGGGGCCCGGATTCGACACGCTGGGGCTCGCTCTCGACCTTCACGACGAGATCGAGGCGGAGCTGTTCGATCCCCAGGGCGGGCCGGACTCCCGAAGCGTCGACATCGTGGTCGAGGGCGAGGGGGCCGCGGAGCTCGACCTGGGCGAGGGGCACCTCATCGTCACCACGATGCGCGCGACCTTTGACGCGATGGGTCTCCCGCGGCCGCGTGGCATCCGGCTGCGCTGTCTCAACCGGATCCCGCACGCCCGTGGCCTCGGCTCCTCGTCCGCGGCGATCTGCGCCGGAATCCTCGCCGCCCGCGCCCTCGCCGCCACCCCGTACGCGCGAGACGACCGTGGCGGGGATCGGTCGCCGGAGGGGCCGCCCGAGCTGACCGACGACGCCGTCTTCGCGCTGGCCACCGAGATCGAAGGGCATCCCGACAACGTGGCGCCGTGCCTGGCCGGCGGGTTCACCGTGGCGTGGACGGACGCCGGGGGCGTGCCGCACCTGGTGCGGCTGCCGCCCCACGAGGCCGTCAGGCCCGTGGTCCTCGTCCCCGCGCACCGGCTGTCCACCGAGGTCGCCCGCGGGCTGCTGCCCAAGGACGTCCCGCACGCCGACGCCGCCGCGAACGCGGGAAGGGCCGCGCTGCTGGTCGCGGCGCTGACCGCCAGACCCGAGCCCGAGTTGCTGCTCGCCGCCACGCAGGACCGTCTCCACCAGGATTACCGCGCACCCGCCATGCCGCGGACCGCCGATCTGGTGCGACGGCTGCGCGAGGCGGGGGTCGCCGCTGTCGTCTCGGGAGCGGGGCCCACGGTTCTTGCGTTTTCAACGGTGAATACGCAGGATTTGATCGCACCGGAAGTGGGTAATGACTGGCACATCCAGCCACTGGATGTCGAAACCAGAGGAGCCCGCGTTGTTTCTCTCGAGACACGCTGACACCTCTTCGACCCTCAGGGAATAGCTGTGTGCGCTGGTGATGTTAGGCTGATAGCCGCACCAGGTGCCCCGCGTTGGGTGCGTGCTTGTCAGCCACACATCGCTGTGCCATGTCTCACCTGGTGAGACATGGGCGCCGCAGTGGCCTCCCCGAATCCGTTGCCTCCGAATGCCCCGTATTTCGGTAGGGGCATTGAGAAGCGGCGTTTAGGGGGGCATGCGCGTTCGAACCACCTCGACATCTGGTTGCCGGTAGCAATCCGGGGGGTGTCCTCCAAGTCCCACCGTCGGCGATTCTCGATGGTGACGGCCTGGATCCGCCCTTCTCCGACAGTGGCGGCGGCTCTCGATGGGCCGTCGAGGATCGCAACGTGCAACCCGACCCGGTCTGTCCCACCGGGTCGATCGCACCACCGGGACGATTGGCTGATCATGGCCACGCCCGACCCCTGGGAAGGACCCATTAGTGAGCGACACCACCGAACTCCTCTCCGACGTCACCGGCACGGCGCCGGCGTCCGGCGACACCCCCACCCGCCCCGCGGCCAAGCCGCGCCGTCGCTCCGGCACCGGCCTTTCCGCCATGGTGCTGCCTGAGCTGCAGGCCATGGCCTCCGGGCTCGGCATCAGCGGGACCGGGCGGATGCGCAAGAGCCAGCTGATCGCGGCCATTCAGGAGAAGCAGGGCGTCTCCACCGAGAGCGCCCAGGCTCCCGCCGCCGTCAAGGAGACACCTGCCGTGGCCGCCCCCGCCGTCGTGGCCGAGCCGGTCGCCGAGCGTCCGGCGCGCACCCGCAGGGAACGGTCCCGTCCCGTCGTGGCCGCCGAGCCCGTCGTGGAGCAGGCGCCCTCCGCCCCCACCCCCGAGCCCGTGGCCGCCGTCGTCGCGCCCGAGCCCGTCGTGGAGCAGCAGACCATCGAGACCGCCCCGGCCGAGGGCCGTGGCGAGCGCGAGAGCCGTCGCGAGCGCGGCGAGCGCCGTGGCCGCAACAGCGAGCGCCGCGAGCGTGGCGAGCGTGGCGACACCCGCCCCGACAACCGGACCGACGGCCGCCCCGACCAGCGCGCCACCGACACCGGCCAGAGCCGCGGCGAGCGGACCAACGACCGTGGCGAGCGGGCCAACGACCGCGGAGACCGTCTCAACGACCGCGGTGACCGCGGTGAGCGGACCAACGACCGCGGCGATCGTGGTGACAGGGGCGAGCGAGGCGACCGTGGTGACAGGGGCCCGCAGAACCGAGGCCCGCAGGACCGCAACGACCAGCACGGCGTGGGCGACGACGACGACCGCCGTGGCCGCCGTGGCCGGTTCCGCGAGCGCAACCGCCGTGGCCGCGAGCGGTTCGACAGCAACGAGCCCGTGGTCGGCGACGACGACGTCCTCATCCCGATCGCCGGAATCCTGGACATCCTCGACAACTACGCGTTCGTGCGGACGAGCGGTTACCTGCCGGGCTCCAACGACGTCTACGTCTCGCTGGCCCAGATCCGTCGCAACGGCCTGCGCAAGGGTGACGTCGTCACCGGCGCCGTCCGCCAGCCCCGCGACGGTGAGCGCAGGGAGAAGTTCAACGCGCTCGTCCGCCTCGACACGGTCAACGGCATGGACCCGGAGCAGGCGCGGCAGCGGCCCGACTTCAACAAGCTCGTCCCCCTCTACCCGCAGGAGCGCCTGCGTCTGGAGACCGAGCCGAACATCCTGACCACCAGGATCATCGACATGGTGGCGCCGATCGGCAAGGGCCAGCGCGGTCTCATCGTCTCCCCGCCCAAGGCGGGCAAGACGATGGTGCTCCAGTCGATCGCCAACGCGATCACCCGCAACAACCCCGAGTGCCACCTCATGGTCGTCCTCGTCGACGAGCGTCCGGAAGAGGTCACCGACATGCAGCGGTCGGTGAAGGGCGAGGTGATCCACTCGACCTTCGACCGCCCCGCCGAGGACCACACCACGGTCGCCGAGCTGGCCATCGAGCGCGCCAAGCGCCTGGTGGAGCTCGGCCACGACGTGGTCGTGCTGCTCGACTCGATCACCCGTCTGGGCCGCGCCTACAACCTGGCGGCCCCGGCCTCCGGCCGCATCCTGTCCGGTGGTGTCGACTCCACCGCGCTCTACCCGCCGAAGCGTTTCTTCGGTGCCGCCCGCAACATCGAGAACGGCGGCTCGCTGACGATCCTCGCCACCGCGCTGGTCGAGACCGGCTCCAAGATGGACGAGGTCATCTTCGAGGAGTTCAAGGGCACCGGCAACCTGGAGCTCAAGCTCAACCGGCAGCTCGCCGACAAGCGGATCTTCCCCGCGGTGGACGTCGACGCGTCCGGCACCCGTAAGGAGGAGATCCTCATGGGTAAGGACGAGCTCCAGATCATCTGGAAGCTCCGCCGCGTGCTGCACGCCCTGGACATGCAGCAGGCCCTTGAGCTTCTCCTGGAGAAGATGAGGGAGACCAAGTCCAACGCGGAGTTCCTGCTCCAGGTGCAGAAGACGACGGTCAGCTCCGACCGCGACTGATCGTCCGCCGCACGTCGAACGCCCCGGCCCCTCCGGCCGGGGCGTTCACGTTTTCCAAAGCCCTTGTGTGACCCGGTACTTCGGGATATCCCTACTTCAGGACCCCTTTCCCCATGACTCTCGTGCCCGGGACGGTCGCGAGTGCGGACGGCACGCGAGGAGGGCGGCGCACCGGGGCGGACGGGCGCGGGGAGACGCCGGGGACAGCGGGAACGGCGGGAACGTCGGGGGCACAGATGACGAGGGTGGGCACCGGGGGCGGAGGAGGCGCATGACGGCCGAGACGCTGGGAGGCACGACCCCGGTCAGGACGCCGCTCAGATGGCGTGTCCCGCTCGGGCCGAACGGTCCCCTGGGCATGCTCGTCGACCCGATGACCTGGCGGGCCGTCCCCTACCTGCTGGTGAGCGTGTTCTACGGTCTCGCCTGCTTCGCGTTCCTCGCGTCCGTGATCCCGGCCTCCCTGGTGATGGTGCTCGTGTGGATCGGGCTGCCGCTGCTCGCCCTGACCATGCTCGCCTGGCGGGGCGCCGCGATGCTGGAGCGCCGGTTCCTGCGCCTGGCCTTCGGCGTCGACATCCCCAGCCCCTACCGGCCCTCCGAGGGCGACAACCTGTTCCTGCGCTGGAAGGACATGTTCGTCGACCCCGCGACCTGGAAGGACCTGCTCTACCTGTTGTTGCTGCTGCCGGTCGGGATCGCGGAGTTCACCGTCACGGCGGTCCTGTGGGTCCTCGGGCTGGGCCTGACGTTCGCGCCACTGCCCCTGCTGCTGGCCGGGCAGCCGATGACACCCATCGGCGGGCTGCCGATCGACAGCGGGCCGAGGGTGCTGCTGTGCGCGTTGATCGGGGCCTGCTTCCTCCTCGCCGCCCTGTACGCGACCCGGGGCATGGCCTGGCTGCACGTCCTGTTCGGCGTCGCCCTGCTGGGGACGAGTGAGAAGAACCGGCTGGCGGCCCGCGCCGCCCACCTGAGGGCCAGCAGGGCCCGCGGGGTGGACGCGGCGGAGGCCGAGCGGCGCCGGATCGAACGGGACCTGCACGACGGCGCCCAGCAGCGGCTGCTGTCCGTGGCGATGGACCTGGGCCGGGCCCAGGCCAAGCTGGACTCCGACCCCGACGCCGCGAGGGAGCTCCTCGCCCAGGCGCACCGGGGCACCAAGGCCGCCATCGCCGAGCTGCGTGACCTCGCCAGGGGCATCCACCCGGCGATCCTCACCGACAGGGGGCTGAGTGCGGCCCTGTCGTCGCTCGCCGCCCGCGCGCCCGTACGGGTGGACCTGTCGGTGGAGGTCTCCCACCGGCCGCCGCCCGCGGTGGAGAGCATCGCCTACTTCGTCGTGGCCGAGTGCCTGAGCAATCTCGCCAAGCACTCCGAGGCCACCGAGGCGTTCGTCCGGGTGAGCCGCGAGGGGCAGCGGGTGATCGTCGAGGTCTACGACAACGGGGTCGGCGCCGCCGTGCCGCGGCCGGGCAGTGGCCTCGCCGGGCTGGCGGACCGGGCCGCGACCATCGACGGCACCCTGAGCGTCGACAGCCCGCTGGGCGGTCCCACGATGATCAGGGCGGAGTTGCCCTGCGAATGGTGAGAACGTGGGACCCATGCGGGTGGTGATCGCCGAGGACTCGGTGCTGTTGCGTGAGGGACTGGCGAGACTCCTGGCGGACGGGGGCATCGAGACCGTGGGGGTGGCGGGCGACGGTCCCGGGCTGGTGGCGGTGGTCGACGAGCACGACCCGGACCTCGCCGTCGTCGACGTGCGGATGCCGCCGACCCATACCGACGAAGGGCTACGCGCCGCACTGGAGGCGAGGTCCAGGCGGCCGGGGCTGCCGATTCTCGTCCTGTCGCAGTACGTCGAGGAGCAGTACGCCACCGAACTCATCGGCGGCGGCGCCGCGGCGGTCGGCTACCTGCTCAAGGAGCGGATAGCCGACGTGGCCGAGTTCCTCGACGCCGTACGCCGGGTGGCGGCCGGTGGGACGGTCATCGACCCCGAGGTGATCGGACAGCTCCTGAGCCGCCAGCGCAGGGGCGATCCCCTGGAGTCCCTGACCGCGAGGGAGAGCGAGGTCCTGGCGTTGATGGCGGAGGGGCGCTCCAACACCGCGGTCGCCGGACGGATGCTCGTCACCGAGGGCGCCGTGGAGAAGCACATCTCCAGCATCTTCTGCAAACTCGGGCTGGAGCCCGCCGCCGACGATCACCGCCGTGTTCTCGCCGTGCTGGCGTACCTGGGACGGTGACAGCCTGGAGCGCCCGGCTTCCTCGCGGAGGTCCACCTGGCGCGGCCTCCTTGCGGATATCGGGCCAGGCGGGGGCCGTGAGTGGCCTGAAGGGGCAGGTCACGGGGGCGGGGAATGTCTTGTGGCCTGGGATGGTTGGAGGATCTGGCACACTGGTAGCCGAACCGTAGCGGTTCCGGTTCCCGCCCGCGCGCACCTCGGTGTGCTCAGCGCGCAAGCCCTACAGGCGAGAGACAGTGGCGACCCGGCGACCGCGTTTTGGAGAGGAAAAGGCAACATGAAGCCCGACATCCACCCGGAGTACCACGCCACGCAGGTGACCTGCACCTGTGGTAACTCCTTCACCACCCGCAGCACCGCCAAGAACGGCGTGATCCACGCCGACGTGTGCTCCGCCTGCCACCCCTTCTACACGGGCAAGCAGAAGATCCTGGACACCGGCGGCCGGGTGGCGCGCTTCGAGAAGCGCTTCGGCAAGAAGCCCGCGGGCCAGTAGCTCTCATCTCGGCGCCGGCTCGGATAACCCCCTTCGCGGGGTGCCCGGGTCGGCGTTCGTGGTGATGAGGCAGGCTGACAAGGGCTTTCAAGGAAGGACGCACGGTGAATCTCGACGAGCTGCTCAGTGAGTACGCCGAGCTGGAACTCAAGCTCGCCGACCCCTCCGTGCACGCCGACCAGAAGCAGGCGCGCACCTTCGGCAGGCGCTACGCCGAGCTGACCCCGATCATCGCCACCTACCGCGAGCTTGAGGGCGTCCAGTCCGACCTCGGCACGGCGAGGGAGCTCGCCTCGGAGGACGAGGGGTTCGCCGAGGAGGCGAAGGAGCTGGAGGCCCGGATTCCCGAGCTGGAGGAGAAGCTCAGGCACCTGCTCGTCCCGCGCGATCCCAACGATGACAAGGACATCATCATGGAGATCAAGGCGGGCGAGGGTGGCGAGGAGTCCGCCCTGTTCGCCGGAGACCTCCTGCGGATGTATCTGCGGTACGCCGAGCGGATCGGCTGGAAGACCGAGCTGATCGACGCCACCCACTCCGACCTCGGCGGTTACAAGGACGTCACGATCGCCCTGAAGGCGAGGGGCGACGAGGGCGTCTGGTCGAGGCTCAAGTTCGAGGGCGGCGTGCACCGCGTCCAGCGGGTCCCGGTCACCGAGTCGCAGGGGCGCATCCACACCAGCGCCGCCGGCGTGCTCGTCTACCCGGAGGCCGAGGATGTCGACGTCCAGATCGACCCGAACGATCTCCGTATCGACGTCTACCGCTCCAGCGGACCCGGCGGGCAGAGTGTCAACACCACCGACTCGGCCGTGCGGATCACCCACGTGCCGACGGGTGTCGTCGCCTCCTGCCAGAACGAGAAGAGCCAGCTCCAGAACAAGGAGTCGGCGATGCGCATCCTGCGGGCACGCCTGCAGGCGATCGCCGAGGAGGAGGCGAACGCCGCCGCCATGGCCGAGCGCAAGTCCCAGATCCGCACGGTCGACCGCTCCGAGCGCATCCGCACCTACAACTTCCCCGAGAACCGCATCTCCGATCATCGCGTCGGTTTCAAGGCCTACAACCTCGACCAGGTGCTCGACGGGGATCTCACGGCCGTCATCCAGTCCCTGCTCGACGCCGAGATGGCGGAGAAGCTCGCCGCCCATTCATAGAACGCGCCCATGACCTTTCTGCTGGACGAGATCGCCCTCGCCACCGCCCGGCTCGCCGAGGCAGGTGTGCCGTCGCCGCGCACCGACGCCGAGGAGATCGCCGCGTGTGTGCACGGCGTACGCCGCAGTGAGCTGCACATGGTGAAGGACTCCGACTTCGACGCCCTGTTCTGGGAGGGCGTCGCCCGCAGGGAGTCCCGCGAGCCGCTCCAGCACATCACCGGGCGGGCCTACTTCCGCTACCTGTCCCTGGAGGTCGGGCCAGGCGTGTTCGTGCCGCGCCCGGAGACCGAGGTCGTGGTGGGCTGGGCGATCGATCGGCTGCGGGAGATGGACGTCGCCTCGCCCGTGGTCGTGGATCTCGGCACCGGTTCGGCCGCGATCGCGCTGTCCATCGCCCAGGAGGTCGCGCTCGCCACCGTGCACGCGGTCGAGGTCGATCCCGGCGCCTACACCTGGGCGAAACGCAACATCATCGAACACGGCCAGGGCCGTGTCCACCTGCACCCCGAGGACCTGGCCGACGCCCTCTCGGAGCTGAACGGCCAGGTGGACCTGGTGATCTCCAACCCGCCCTACATCCCGCCGGGCGCGATCCCCCGTGATCCCGAGGTCCGCGACTACGACCCGCACCGCGCGCTGTACGGATCGGGCAGCGACGGCCTCGACGAGGTCAGGGCGGTGGAGCGGACCGCGAGGCGGCTGCTGCGCCCCGGCGGGTTCGTCGCCGTGGAACACGCCGACCAGCAGGGCACTCCGGTCTATCTGATCTTCTCTGAGGAGAACGGCTGGCGCGACGTTCGCAGCCGCCAGGACCTGACTCGCAGGGACCGCTTCGTCACCGCTCGATTCGGCCAGGAATAGGATGCACGCCGTGAGCCGACGTTTTGACTGTATGGATGCCACCCAGCGCGCCACGGGCCTACTCGAGGCCGCGTCCGCCCTCCAGCGGGGGGAGCTCGTGGTGCTCCCGACCGACACCGTCTACGGTGTCGGCGCCGACGCCTTCACGCCCGCCGCGGTCACCGCACTGCTTGACGCGAAGGGACGCGGCCGTGACATGCCGGTTCCCGTGCTGGTCGGGACCGTCCGGGCCGCGAACGCCCTGGTGGAGAACCTCGGTCCGTACGGCCAGGATCTCATCGACTCCTTCTGGCCGGGACCGCTCACGCTGATCTGCCGGGCGAACCGGTCGCTGTCGTGGGATCTCGGCGACGCCAAGGGCACCGTCGCGATCCGGATGCCGCTGCACGCGGTCGCCCTCGACCTGCTCAAGGAGACCGGCCCGCTCGCCGTCTCCAGCGCCAACCGTTCGGGTGCCCCCGCGGCGACCACCGCCGCCGACGCGGAGAAGCAGCTCGGCGACTCGGTGTCGGTCTATCTCGACGCCGGGCCGTGCGAGAGCGACATCCCCTCGACGATCCTCGATCTGACCACGGCGGTGCCCAGGCTCCTGCGGCGTGGGGCGATCAGCGTGGAGAAGCTGCGCGGCGTGATCGGCTACGTCGCCACGGACGCGGGCCCGGAGCCCGGCGACTGACGGTGAGGGCGGTGTGAGGACACGGGCGAGCGCCTCCACGGGGGCGCCCCGATGTCTGAGCGCGCGTCTCCGGCATATGCCGTGATCCATGCCATCTGATTATCACCGTGACGCCGGGCTGTCTCCCCGGTACCTTGAAGTGGGCCGACACTTCCTGGGAGACGTCCATGGGCAAGTTCGAAGGAATGGACCCCAAGCTGGTCCGCGATCTGTTGTCCGAGGTTCAGCGGGCGGCCGAGCGGATGCGGGACGTCGAAGGCAAGGTCTCGCAGATGATGAGCGGGGCGGGCCTGTCCTCTCAGTCGACCCACAGACCCGTCCAGATCGCCGACGCGTGCGACGTGATGGTCCGCGACGTCTCCGCCCGCGTGGCGCTGCTGGAGAAGAGGGTCAGCCAGAACGGGACGGCGCCCCCCACCGAGCCGAAGGCCGGGGACACGAAGCCCGAGGCGGGTTCCCAGGGCGAGGGCGCGAAGCCGGAGACGGACGCCCAGAACGGTGCCAAGCCCGAGTCGGGCTCTCAGAACGGCGCCAAGCCGGAGAGCGGTTCTCAGAACGGGGCCAAGCCCGAGACCCCGAAGGCGGACGAGCTCAAGCCGGCCGTCGGGGCGGACGACAAGCCCCGCGTCGGCGACCAGTCGGCGGAGGCCACCCAGCGCGACGATCCCAAAGACTCCTCCAAACACGACAGCAAGCCTGACTCCAAGCACGAGTCCAAGCCCGACGGCAAGCACGACTCTCCGAAGGCCGACGAGGCCAAGCCGGAGGCCGGTTCGAAGAGCGACGAGACCTCCCCGCGGGATGAGCGGGATGATCGGAAGGAGACGCGGAAACCCGAGACGTCCGGGGCCGACGACCGGAAACCGGAAACGGGGTCGAAGGCCGACGAGACCTCTCCGCGTGAAGGAGAGAAGGCCAAGGAGGAGCGGGAGGGGGAGAAGTCCAAGGAGGAGCGGGAGAAGCCCAAGGAGACCGCGAAACCGGCTGAGACCGCGCCGCGCGAGACCTCCAGGCCCGATCCCACGCCTGAGCCGCCCAAGGCGGAGCAGCCGCGTCCTGAGCCTCCCAGGCCCGATCCGACACCTGAGCCGCCCAAGGCCGAGGAGCCCCGTCCCGAACCTCCCAAGGCGGAGGAACCACGTCCCGAGCCTCCGAAGGCCGAGGAGCCGCGTCCTGAGCCTCCCCGCCCGGACCCCGTGCCGGAGGCTCCGAGGGACGATGCCGTGCCTCCGTCGGAGGTGTACAACCCGGACTCCCAGTCCGTACCGGACGTGCCGAGGGGCGAGGACACCCGGCCGGAGGCCCCCGCACCGGGTCGCGTCCCCGAGATGCCGAACGTCGAGGGCGCGCCCACGCCGGGTGCCCCGAACGCCGAGGGCGCGGAGATGCCCAGGCAGGATTCCGCGCCCGCGCCGGACGTCCCCAGAACCGAGGGGACGCATCCTGAGACGCCGAGGGTCGAGGATCTGAAGCCCGCGGTTCCCGGACCGGGGGAGAACCCGCAGGGGGGAGGGCAGCCCGTCGACACCGCGCCGCGCGAGACGCCCGACCTCCCGCGTACGCCCGGGGCTCCCAACCCGGACACCGCCCCCGCGCCCGGGGCGCCGCAGGGGGACTCCACGCCCACGCCGGAGCCGCCCAGGGCCGACGACGGGGGGAGGGAGGTCATCAACTCGGGCGACACGACGCCGCGCGGGCAGGATTCGACCGGCACCGTGCCGGTGAACGATTCCGACGCCAAGGGCGACACGGGGTCCAAGGGTGATGAGACGACGCCGCGTGGGGATTCCACGGGGAACGCGCCCGTGAACGATTCCGACGCCAAGGGCGACACCGGCTCCAAGGGTGATGAGACGACGCCGCGCGGGCAGGATTCGACCGGCACCGTGCCGGTGAACGATTCCGACGCCAAGAGTGACACCGGCTCCAAGGGCGACGAGCGCTCGCCCAGAGACGGGGGAGGGTCGTCCGGCGACACCGTTCTCGACACCCCGAGGAAGGATCACCCCGACGACATCGACCAGAGCGGCGATTCCAGGGCGAAGGTCGTGGAGGTCGACGGGGTGAAGGTGCTCCAGATCCCGCTCGACGCGCCCACGGCGGCCGAGGTCGACGAGCTGCTGAAGAACATCGAGGACATCCCGCCGCTGGAGATGCCGGGTGTCGACAACGTCTCCGTCACCGGGGGGCAGCCCGGCTGGGTCGAGCCGCACCAGCCGCTCGATTCCGCCAAGCCCGCGTACCCGCTCCTCGACACGGCGGGCCCGACCACGGACCAGACCGTCCAGCCGCCGGGCACCGGTGGCGACGCGACTCCCCAGTCCACGGGTACGACCTCGGGCGATCCCGTCCCGAGGCCCGCCGATGTGACGCAGGGAGACTCCCCTTCCCGGTCCACCGGTGAGGCCGCGCTCCGGCCCGTCGGGACGGCTTCGGGCGAGCCCGCGATCCAGACGGCGAATACGACCTCGGGTGAGGCCGCCGCGCGGCCGGACGGGATGCGGGTGCCGGCCGTCGGCGACGCGGTTTCCGCTGTGGCGCAGGATGCGGCGGGGGTTTCCGGACAGGCGGGAGCGGCTCCCGAGGGTGTGTCCGCGCAACCGGCCGTACAGCCGGACGCGCAGCCGCCCGTGCGACCGGACGCGCAGCCGCCCGTGCGACCGGACGCGCAGCCGCCCGTGCGACCGGACACGCAACCGGTCGCACAGCAGGACGGGGGTTCGGTCGCCCGGTGGGCGAACGACGGCAGCGACGTCGTCACCGCGGAGGCGGGTCCGCTCGACCTCGACGCGCTCAGGACGCTCGCCGACAACGCCCGAGAGATCGAACCGCTGGAGATGCCCGGCGTGAGCGTGCCCGACGGGGAGACCTGGGGCGAGGGCGCCTGGGCGCCCATGGACATCCGGCCCGACGGTCCTGCGGGTGACGTGGAAGCGGGAGATCCGCTGCGGCCTATCCCGCCTCCGGGGGACGGCCGGTGACCGTCGCGAAGGCGTCGAGGCGGCGAGCGGGTGGGTGAGAGGCGCCTGGGAAGCGAAGGGCGGCAGGCGGTGAGTGTGTCGGCGGTTCGTCCTCGTCCTTGAGCGTGGTCGGCGAGTGAAGAGGGTCAGTGAGCAGGAGGCAGGGAGCGTGTCAGCGAGGGTGAGGAGCCTGTGATGTTCGTGGATCCACCCGCACCGCAGCCGATGCAGCCGGGGGAGACCCCTCCGGCCTCGGCCAGCACCGGTCTGCCGTCCCCGGACGCGGCCACGTCGTGGGAGTTCAACCCCGACTACCAGCGGCTGGTCATGATGTGGAGGCAGGTGCTCCCCGTGCTCGACACGCTGACCTCCAGCCTGGACAAGGCCTACCAGCTCGCCAGGAGCAGCGACGTCTGGGACGCGCCCGTCTCCGGCCGCTACGTCGAGGACATGACGGAGTGGCGCACCCGCCTTGGCCTCTACCGGCAGGCGGTCCTGACGTCGATCAGCGACCAGGCGGCCGACACGCCGAGGTGGGTGCCGGTCAGATCCGGAGCCCCGCACGCGTTCTCGTGAGGCGGCCCCGTCGGGGTGCCGACCTCCGGACACGCGGTCTCGTGGGACGGTTCTCCGGGCGGCGTCGCGTCTGCCTGACGGGTGTTCCTGCGATGCGGTCTCTGCGATGAGGGCGCTCCCTCGCGACACGCCTTCCGGGGCGGCACGTCCTTGACCTGGGACAACCGGGGCGGGCGGGCTTACAGTGGGGGTGAGTCGTCGTCTTCGGGGTGTGAGCCATGGGCGCAGAACCGTACTACGGGCCGGATTTCGGTCTCCTGCAGCGCGAGGACCCGGAGATCGCGAGTGTGCTCCTCGACGAGCTCGACCGGCTCCGTGGCGGCGTCCAGCTGATCGCGAGCGAGAACTTCACCTCACCCGCCGTGCTCGCCGCGCTCGGCTCGACGCTCACCAACAAGTACGCCGAGGGTTATCCCGGCAGGCGTTACTACGCCGGGTGCGAGGTCGTCGACCGGGCCGAGCGGCTCGCGATCGACCGCGCCAAGCTGCTGTTCGGCGCCGAGCACGTCAACGTGCAGCCCCATTCCGGCGCCTCGGCGAACCTGGCTGCCTACGCGGCCCTGCTCCAGCCCGGCGACACCATGCTCGCGATGGAGCTGTCGCACGGCGGCCACCTCACCCACGGCTCCAAGGTCAACTTCTCGGGACGCTGGTTCGACGTCGTGGCGTACGGCGTGCGCAGGGACACCGAGCTGATCGACTACGACGAGGTGAGGGAGCTGGCGCTTCGGCACCAGCCCAAGATGATCATCTGTGGCGCCACCGCCTATCCGCGTGAGATCGACTTCGCCGCTTTCCGCGGGATCGCGGACGAGGTGGGCGCCTGGCTGCTCGCCGACGTCGCGCACACCGTCGGCCTGATGGCCGGACTGGCCCTGCCGTCCGCCGTGCCGTACGCGGACGTGGTGACCTTCACCACGCACAAGGCGCTGCGCGGTCCGAGAGGCGGCGGGATCATGTGCACGGGGGAGCTGGGACCCAGGATCGATCGCGCGGTCTTCCCGTTCGTGCAGGGGGGGCCGCTCATGCACGCGGTGGCGGCCAAGGCGGTCGCGTTCGGCGAGGCGCTGCGGCCGGAGTTCGCACAGTACGCGCGACAGGTGGTGGCGAACGCCCAGGTGCTGGCCGAGGCGCTCGCCGCCGAGGGCATGCGGCCGGTCTCCGGGGGCACCGACAGCCATCTGGCGCTGATCGATCTGCGCGATGTCGGGATCTCCGGAGCGGTGGCCGAGCAGCGGTGCCAGGCGGCCGGGATCACGCTGAACCGCAACGCGATCCCCTACGATCCCGAGCCGCCCACGGTGACCTCGGGGATCCGGGTCGGTACCCCCTGCGTCACGACTCAGGGAATGGGCCCCGAGGAGATGAAGGAAGTGGCCTCGATGGTCGCGCAGGCCATCCGAGATCCGGACGCGACGGGGGAGATACGGGAGCGCGTCGAGGTGTTGACGAGGGCTCATCAGATATATCCCAGCGAACTATGAGCTGTTCTGTGTCGTTTTCCGGTCACAGGTGGCCGGACTATCCGCGAAACTGGTTCCGTGCGCGAATACCTACTCATGGCGCTCGTCGCGGCCGCGGTGACGTACCTGCTGGTTCCCCTGATCCGCGTTTTCGCCGTTCGGATCGGCGCCATGCCCGAGGTTCGCAGCCGTGACGTGCACACCACGCCGACCCCCAGGCTCGGTGGCCTGGCGATGTACGGTGGCCTGGTCGCCGGTCTGCTGATCGCCGGAGAGCTGCCCTACGCCGGGGGCAAGCTGGCGGCCGAGGGCCAGGGCAAGACCGTGATCGCGCTGATCGCCGCGGGTGGCCTGATCACGCTGACCGGCTTCCTGGACGACTGGCTGGGCATGGACGCGCTGGTCAAGCTCGCCGGGCAGATCGGCGCCGCGGGGGTGCTCGTCACCTTCGGGGTCAGCCTGCCGTGGCTCCCGCTGCCCACCGCGCTGGGCGGGCAGACCATCCTGGACTCGACGCTGAGCCCGCTGATCACGATCCTGATCGTGGTCGTCATGATCAACGCGGTCAACTTCGTCGACGGGCTCGACGGGCTCGCCGCGGGGATCGTCGGCATCGCCGCGATGGCCACGTGGACGTACTCGGTGGCCCTGTCGAAGGACTACGGCAACACCAGCATCAACGCGACGGCGGTCATCGCCTCGGTGCTCATCGGGATCTGCCTCGGCTTCCTGCCGCACAACTTCCACCCGGCGAAGATCTTCATGGGTGACACGGGGGCGATGCTGATCGGCCTGGTCCTCGCCTCCACGATGATCCTGGTCACGCCGCTCGACTCCAGCAGCATCAACCGTTTCCCCGTCATCCTTCCCCTGCTCGTGCCGGTCGCGATCCTGGTGCTCCCGCTGTTGGACCTGATCATGGCGGTGATCCGGCGCACGTCCAACGGCCTGTCGCCGTTCTCGCCCGACCGGGGGCATCTGCACCATCGGCTGCTGGACATCGGCCACTCGCACCGCCGCAGCGTCATGATCATGTACGCGTGGACCTTCCTGTTCGCCTTCGCGGTCGTGGCGCTGTCCATCGAGGGCGTCCCGCTCATCCTGTTCCCGCTCACCGTGCTGCTCGCGATCGGTGTGCTGGTGATGATGGCGCTGCCCCGCTGGCGCGCCCGCCGCGACCTCGGCGGGGCCGAGGGCGAGGCCGAGGGGGGGACCGAGGGGCGTGGTGGGCCGGATCCCGCCTCTCCCACGGGTCCCGCGGGTCCGGCGGAGGGGCCGGGGCGGCACGCGCGTCCCGGCGGGCAGCCGCACCGGGGCAGGCCCCATCCGTATCCCTCGGAGGCGTCGGGACCCCGTCCGGCCGCCGCCGGCGACGACACGGCGACGCTCTCGGCGCTGCCCGACCTGTCGCTCAGCGCTCCCCGCCAGGGTTTCTCGAACTCTGAGACGCCGCTTTGAGCCGTTTTCGCCAACACCTTGATCGTTTACTTGAAACAGCAGGTAAAGGCGGCCTTCCGAGAGCTTGTGATAGCTTTCACTAACGGGTCCGGGGGCCAGCCGGATCTACGACGTAGCAATCGCTCGCTTGATAACAGCCACAGGGAGTGCCGATGCAGGCCAACGACGTGCGCGTCCTCAAAGGGGCCGTGATACCCACCGCCGCCGCGGGCGTGGTCGTCGTGCTCGCGGCGACGCTGCTCTCCGGTGGCAAGGGGGCGCTGGGGGCCGCGCTCGGCCTCCTGGTGGTGGCGGTCTTCTTCACGGTGAGCCTGGTCGCGGTCTCCTACGCGAGCAGGATCTCTCCCGCCATGATGATGGTCGCCGCGATCGTCACCTACGCGGTGAAGGTCCTGATCATCATGGCGCTCCTTAAAACTTTCGAGAGTGCCACCGCCTTCGAGCCCCGCGCCTTCGGCTGGTCGGCGATCATCTGCACCGTCGTCTGGACGGCCGGTGAGATGTGGGGGTTCATGAAGACGAAGATGCTCTACGTCGACCCGAGTGCGACCGTTCCCGGTCGGGGCGACCCCCGGTGAGGCGTATTATGACCGGGCGGTGGGCACCCGATATGACTAGTCATCTGCCTGGCTGCTATTGTCATGCCCGCAATGAGCGAACAAGAACGCAGGCCCGAGAGCGATGGCCGCGACTTCGCCAATGCTGCCTGGTCGGTTCCCAGTTACATTCTCTCCGGGATCATTCTGTACGGCGGCGGTGGTTGGTTGCTGAGCCGTTGGACCGGCGTGGCTGTGTTCACACCGATCGGAGTGATCGTCGGTGTCGTTCTCGCCATCTACCTGGTCTACCGGAAATACGGTCGCTGACCTCGCGCGGCGGTCGCTTCGCTGAGGAAGCAATCTTGATCCACTACCACGTTGAAGGGAACGCCGCGTGAAGGCGCTGACGGTCCTCGCCGCCGACGAGTTCAAGGCCCCCGGGCTTGATCTCTTCGTTTTCCCCCCGATCATTCCCGGCGTCACCTGGTTCACCAAGCCGGTCCTGCTCGCTCTGCTGAGCTCGCTCCTGGTCATAGCCTTCTGCTGGTCGGCCTTCGCCAACCCGAAGCTGGTCCCCAGGGGCATCCAGAACATCGGTGAGATCGGCTACACGTTCGTCCGCGACCAGGTGGCCCGCCCCTTCCTCGGTAAGGACGCCGACCGCTGGATGGGCCTGCTGCTGAGCCTGTTCTTCCTGGTCTGGATCTGGAACCTGATGGGGGTCGTCCCCTTCCTGCAGTTCCCGATCGCCTCGCACATCGCCTTCCCGATCGTCCTGGCGGCGAGCATCTACGTGCTGAAGATCTACCTGGGCATGAAGCACCAGGGCGGACTCGGCTACTTCAAGAACATGATGTTCCCGCCCGGCCTGCCCAAGCCGATCTACGTGCTGCTCGCGCCGATCGAGTTCCTCTCCAACATGATCGTGGCGCCGTTCACCCACGCCGTGCGACTCTTCGCCAACATGTTCGCGGGCCACATCATCCTCGCCTTCTTCAGCGCCGTCGGTTTCTGGTTCCTCTTCGAGCAGCTCACGCCGCTCGGAGCTCCGGTGGGTGTCGTCGGCGTCATCATGACGATCGCGATGACCGGGTTCGAGTTGTTCATCCAGTTCCTCCAGGCCTTCCTGTTCGCGCTGCTCGCCGCGATGTACATCGGCGGCTCGCTGCACGCCGAGCACTAAGACCCTTCTCGTCCAGTTCAGACCGGTGAGACTCGTTCACCGGCCATCTTGTAAAGGAAACAGCAATGAACGTCATCGCTGAGGTCTCCGGCAACATCGGTTCCATCGGTTACGGACTCGCCACGCTCGGCCCCGGCATCGGTGTCGGTCTCATCTTCGGTAACGGTCTGCAGGCCATCGCCCGCCAGCCCGAGACCTACGGCCTGATCCGCCAGAACATGCTGCTGGGCTTCGTGCTCGTCGAGGCGCTGGCTCTGATCGGTCTTGTCGCGCCGTTCATCTACGGCTGATCGAAAACACCTCTGACGGAAGGCTGCATCGATGACTACCGCAGCTAAGCTCCTGGCGGCCGAGGGCAACAGCCCGCTCATGCCGCACGTCTACGAGCTGGTCGTCGGCGGTTTCGCGTTCTTCGTCGTCCTCTTCGTCGTCGGTAAGATCCTCACCCCGCGCATCCAGAAGACCCTGGCCGAGCGGACCGACGCGATCGAGGGCGGCATCAAGCGAGCCGAGGACGCCCAGGCCGAGGCCCAGGCGCTGCTCAAGCAGTACAAGGACCAGCTCTCCGAAGCCCGTCACGAAGCCTCGCGGCTGCGTGAGGAGGCCCGCGAGCAGGGCGCGCAGATCAAGGCCGAGCTCCGCGAGGAGGCGCAGGCCGAGGCCCGCCGCCTGGTCGAGGCCGCGCACCTGCAGATCGAGGCCGACCGCCAGCAGGCGTTCGCCCAGCTCCGCACCGAGCTCGGCCGCCTGTCGATCGAGCTCGCCGGCCGCATCGTCGGGGAGTCCCTGGAGGACGAGGCGCGTCAGCGCCGCACCGTCGACAGGTTCCTTGAGGAGCTCGAGTCGAGCAGCGCGGCGGTCCGCTGATGACGCGGCGAACCGGGCGTGACGCGCGAGTGTCGGTGAGCAGCCGATGAGGGGCCTGAGCAGGGCCTCGCTGGCCGAGGTCGAAGAGCGCTTCAACGCCGTGGCGGGAAGCGCCGACCTCGGCACGCTGGCCGACGAGCTTTTCTCGGTCGCCGACCTGCTGGACCGTGAGCACGGGCTCCGCCGTAACCTCTCCGACCCGGCACGTCCCGCGGCCCAGAAGGCGCAGGTCGTACGGGTGCTGCTGGAGGGCAAGATCAGCGGTGCCGCGCTGGAGACGGTCATCGCGGCCGTGTCCGCCAAGTGGGCGCGCCTGGGCGACCTGGCCGACGCGCTGGAGCGCCTCGGCGTCATCGCCGCCGCGGCCGAGGCGGAGGCACAGGGCAGGCTCGACGACGTCGAGGACGAGCTGTTCAGGTTCGGGCGGATCACCGCCTCGAACCTGGAGCTTTACCGGACCTTGACCGCGCCGGCGGCCCCGGCACCGGCCAAGCGGGAGCTCCTGAACTCCCTCCTGGCAGGAAAGGTGGCCCCCACCACCCTGCGCCTGCTCATCCAGCTTGTGCTGCATCCGAGAGGACGTAGCCTGGACAGTGGGCTTGCCGAGTTCGGCAGGCTGGTCGCCGCCCAGCGGCAGCGCCTCGTCGCGGTGGTGCGCAGCGCCGTCGTGCTCTCGGAGGTGCAGAAGCAGCGTCTCGCCACGTGGCTGCGCACCTCGTACGGCCGCGACGTTCATCTGAACGTCGAGGTGGATCCGCGGGTGCTGGGAGGGTTCTCGGTCCACATCGGGGACGACCTCATCGACACCACCATCGCGGGACGAATCGAAGAAGTCCGCCGCCGGTTGGCCGGCTAGGCGAATAGGGAGACTGAAGAGAGATGGCGGAGCTTACGATCCGGCCGGACGAGATCCGGGACGCACTTGAGCGCTTCGTCCAGGCGTACGAGCCGGAAGGTGCCGCGCGCGAGGAGATCGGGACCGTCGTCGACTGCGGCGACGGTATCGCCCATGTCTCCGGCCTTCCCTCGGCGATGGCGAACGAGCTGCTTGAGTTCGAGGACGGCACGCGTGGCCTGGCACTGAACCTGGACGTCCGAGAGATCGGTGTCGTCGTTCTGGGCGACTTCAGCAAGATCGAGGAGGGCCAGTCGGTCCGCCGGACGGGCGAGGTCCTGTCCGTGCCGGTCGGCGACGGCTTCCTCGGCCGGGTGGTCGACCCCCTGGGTGTCCCCCTGGACGGCAAGGGCGCGATCGAGGCCGAGGGCCTGCGCGCCCTCGAACTCCAGGCCCCCTCGGTGGTCCAGCGCCAGCCGGTGAAGGAGCCGCTGCAGACCGGCCTCAAGGCGGTCGACGCCATGACGCCGATCGGCCGCGGCCAGCGCCAGCTGATCATCGGTGACCGTGGCACGGGCAAGACCGCCGTCGCCGTGGACACCATCCTCAACCAGCGGGAGAACTGGCTCTCCGGCGACCCCGACAAGCAGGTTCTCTGCGTCTACGTCGCGGTCGGCCAGAAGGGCTCCACGATCGCCCAGGTCAAGGGCCGCCTTGAGGAGGCGGGCGCGATGGAGTACACCACCATCGTCGCCGCGCCGGCCTCCGACCCGGCCGGCTACAAGTACCTCGCGCCCTACACCGGTTCGGCCATCGGCCAGCACTGGATGTACCAGGGCAAGCACGTCCTCATCGTCTTCGACGACCTGACCAAGCAGGCCGACGCCTACCGCGCGGTCTCCCTGCTGCTGCGCCGTCCGCCGGGCCGCGAGGCGTTCCCCGGCGACGTCTTCTACTTGCACTCCCGCCTCCTTGAGCGCTGCGCGAAGCTCTCCAAGGACATGGGATCCGGCTCGATGACCGGCCTGCCGATCATCGAGACGAAGGGCAACGACGTCTCGGCGTTCATCCCCACCAACGTCATCTCCATCACCGACGGCCAGTGCTTCCTCGAGACCGACCTGTTCAACGCGGGTGTGCGTCCGGCCATCAACGTCGGTGTCTCCGTCTCCCGAGTCGGCGGCTCGGCGCAGATCAAGGCGATGAAGAAGGTCGCCGGCACCCTGCGTCTGTCGCTGTCGCAGTTCCGTGACCTGGAGGCGTTCGCCTCCTTCGCCTCCGACCTGGACGCGGCCTCCCGCGCCCAGCTGGAGCGCGGTCAGCGCCTGGTCGAGCTGCTCAAGCAGGCCCAGTACAGCCCGTTCCCCGTCGAGAAGCAGGTCGTGTCGGTCTGGGCCGGCACCACCGGTGAGCTCGACGACGTCCCGGTCGAGGACATCCGCCGCTTCGAGACGGAGTTCCTCGACTACCTGGGCCGTGAGAACAAGGGCGTCTTCGACGGCATCCGCGAGACCCGTGACCTGTCCGACGACACGATCACCGTCCTCAAGGACGCCATCACCGAGTTCAAGAAGAGCTTCGAGACCTCCTCCGGCGAGTACCTGGTCAACGACGAGCCGGTCGCCGCGCTCGGCGAGGCCGAGGTCGGCCAGGAGAAGATCACGAAGCGAGTCCGCTCGGTAGAGAAGAAGTAGCCGATGGGTGCCCAGCTAAGACTGCTGCGGCGGAGGATCAAGTCGGTCAAGTCCACGGCGAAGATCACCCGCGCCCAAGAGCTCATCGCCTCGTCCCGCATCGTCAAGGCCCAGCAGCGGATGCAGGCCGCGGTGCCGTACGAGCGCGAGATCACCCACGCCGTCACGAGCGTGGTCAGCAACACCACCGTCACCGACCATCCGCTGACGGTGGCCAAGGAGCAGCCCTCCAGGGCCGCCGTCCTGATCGTCACCAGCGACAGCGGCTTCTGCGGCGGCTTCAACGCCAACATCCTTCGCGAGGCGGAGGCGCTCGGCAACCTGCTCAGGGACAGGGGCGTCGAGCCCGTGCCCTACGTGACGGGTCGCAAGGGCGTCGCCTGGCACACCTTCCGCAACCGTGAGATGGGCGGGCAGTGGACGGGGTTCTCCCGTAAGCCCGCCTACTCCGACGCCAAGGCGATCGCCGGCACGCTGATCGAGGCGTTCTCGGACGACGACGGGGTGGACGAGATCCACATCGTCTCCACCGAGTTCGTCTCGATGCTGACGCAGGAGGTCGTGGTCAAGCGGATCCTCCCGCTGGAGGTCGAGGAGAGCGTGGAGGAGGCGTCCGACACGCCGCTTCCTTACTTCGAGTTCGAGCCCAACGCGGGCGAGGTCCTCGACACGCTGCTGCCGCGTTACGTGGAGTCGCGCATCTTCAGCGCGCTGCTCCAGTCGGCGGCCTCGGAGGAGGCCTCGCGCCGCCGGGCCATGAAGTCGGCCACCGACAACGCCAACGAGCTCATCCGCGTGTTCACCCAGCAGATGAACCAGGTCCGCCAGGCCGAGATCACCCAGGAAATCAGCGAGATCGTCGGTGGCGCGAACGCGCTGGCCGACTCCGCAGCGGGGAAAGAGTGAAATGACTGCACAGACTGTTGAGACCGGCGTGGGCCGCGTCGCGCGGGTCACCGGTCCCGTCGTCGACGTGGAGTTCCCCGTCGAGGCGATGCCCGAGATCTACAACGCCCTCAAGGTGGACGTCGAGCTCCAGGGTGAGGCGAAGGTCCTCACGCTGGAGGTCGCCCAGCACCTGGGTGACAACCTCGTCCGCGCGATCTCCATGCAGCCCACCGACGGCCTCACCCGTGGCGCCCCGGTGACCGACACCGGCGCGGCCATCTCGGTCCCCGTCGGCGACGTCGTCAAGGGCCACGTGTGGAGCACCCTGGGCGAGTCGCTGGACGTCGAGACCTCGTCGCTCCAGATCAGCGAGCGCTGGGGCATCCACCGCCCTTCGCCCTCCTTCGACACCCTTGAGTCGCGCACCGAGATGCTGACCACCGGCATCAAGGTCATCGACCTGCTCACCCCGTACGTGCAGGGCGGCAAGATCGGCCTGTTCGGCGGCGCGGGCGTGGGCAAGACCGTTCTGATCCAGGAGATGATCCGCCGGGTCGCCCGCAACTTCGGTGGCACCTCGGTGTTCGCCGGCGTCGGCGAGCGCACCCGTGAGGGCAACGACCTCTGGCTGGAGATGGAGGAGGCGAACGTCCTCAAGGACACCGCCCTCGTCTTCGGGCAGATGGACGAGCCCCCGGGCACCCGTCTGCGCGTCGCGCTCTCCGCCCTGACCATGGCGGAGTACTTCCGTGACGTCCAGAAGCAGGACGTGCTGCTGTTCATCGACAACATCTTCCGGTTCACCCAGGCCGGCTCCGAGGTGTCCACCCTGCTCGGCCGCATGCCGTCCGCGGTGGGTTACCAGCCGACGCTGGCCGACGAGATGGGTGTTCTCCAGGAGCGCATCACCTCGACCCGCGGTCACTCGATCACCTCCATGCAGGCGATCTACGTCCCCGCGGACGACATCACCGACCCGGCCCCGCACAACGCGTTCGCGCACCTCGACGCGCAGACCGTGCTCTCGCGGCCGATCTCGGAGAAGGGCATCTACCCCGCGGTGGACCCGCTCGACTCCACCTCGCGGATCCTCGACCCGCTGATCGTCGGCGAGGAGCACTACCGCGTGGCCCAGGAGACCAAGCGGATCCTGCAGAAGTACAAGGAACTGCAGGACATCATCGCGATCCTCGGTATCGACGAGCTCTCGGAAGAGGACAAGGTCACCGTCAACCGGGCCCGTCGTATCGAGCGTTTCCTGTCCCACCCGATGTACGCCGCCGAGGCGTTCACCGGTCAGCCCGGCGAGAACGTCCCGCTGGACGAGACCATCGCCTCGTTCAAGGGTCTGTGCGCCGGCGACTACGACCACCTGCCCGAGCAGGCGTTCTTCATGGTCGGCGGCATCGACCAGGCCGTGGCCAAGGCCAAGGAACTCGCCCGCTAGTCGCCTTCGGCGCCGGTACGGTCATGCGGCCGTACCGGCGCCTGGTTCGATAAGGAACTGGAGAGAAAGTGGCGAAGCTGCGAGTAGGCGTCGTCTCCCCGGAGCGTGAGATCTGGTCCGGTGAGGCCGACATGGTCATTGCCAAGACCGTCGACGGCGAGATCGGTATCATGCCTAAGCACGCGCCCGTGCTCGGCGTTCTCGTCGAGGGCGGGTTGCTGAAGATCAAGCGAGGCAACGGCGAGGCCGATCTCGTCGCCGCCGTCCACGGAGGGTTCCTCTCGGTGGCCGACGACGAGGTGTCGGTTCTGGCCGAGGTGGCCGAGCTGGGTTCCGAGATCGATGTCGCCCGCGCGAAGAGCGCGCTGGAACGGGCTCAGGCCTCGGTCGAATCCGAGCAGGAAGACGCGGACGCGGCCGCCGGGGCGAGGCGTGCCAGGGCCCGGTTGCGCGCGGCCGGGGAAGAAGTCGGATAAATTCTGCTTCTTAGGCTGTACGCGCTTTTGGGGGGCGAGCAGACATGGTGGTGGATGTTCTCATCGTGCTGGGGCTGCTCGTCGCCCTCCTGGGCCTTCGGGTTCTGATACTCACCCGCTCCCGGGGATCGGTGCTCTGTTGTCTGCGCTCCCTGTCGAAGAAGCGGGGCTGGCGGGTCGGGGTGGCCCGCTACGCCGACGGCCACCTCAACTGGATTCCGCTCATAGGTCTGCTCCCAAGGCCGCGCCACGTCATCGTGAGGCGCGGCCTTGTGGTTTCCGGACGGCGCAAGGTCGGGTCCGGTGAGTTCTTCGGGTTCATCGAGGGCGTGACGGCGATCGAGTGCCGCAACGGGAACGACGCCTTCGAGCTCGCGATGGGATACCGGGCACTGACGGGCTTCGTCGCCTGGCTGGAGTCCGCCCCGCCCAGCGCCTACCTCGACGTCGCCTGACCCACCTGCCCGGCGGCACCCGCCGGGCCGGGCGCGATCGCTCTCCGCGTGTGCCGACGGGTTTCTCCGTGGGCTGCCGTCGGGCCGGCCGCGGTCCGCGTTCTCCGCGTGTGCCGACGGGTTTCTCCGTGGGGATCCGTCGGCGCTCGCTCTCAGCGGGTGCCGCCGGGCTTCCAGAGGATCTCGTCGCCGCCCGCGGCCACCCGGCAGAGGATGAACATCAGGTCACTCAGCCGGTTGAGGTACTTCGCGGTGAGCGGGTTGACGTCGTCGTGGGCCTCCATGGCCGACCAGGTGGTCCGCTCGGCCCGCCGGACCACGGTCCTGGCGACGTGGAGCGCGGCCACGGCCGGGGTGCCGCCGGGCAGGATGAAGCTGCGCAGCGGCGTGAGGCGTTCGTTGAACTCGTCGCACCGCGCCTCCAGCCAGTCGATGTAGGAGGGCTCGACGCGTAGCGGGGGGAACTCGGGGTTCTCCACGACCGGGGCGCACAGGTCGGCCCCGACGTCGAACAGTTCGTTCTGGATCCGGCTGAGGACGGCGGTGACGTCCGCCTCCAGGGTCCCCGCGGCGAGGGCGACACCGATCGCGGCGTTCGCCTCCTCGACGTCCGCGTAGGCGGCCAGGCGCGGATCGGTCTTGCGAGTGCGGCTCATGTCGCCGAGCGCGGTCGTGCCGTCGTCCCCGGTACGGGTGTAGATCTTCGAGAGCACCACCGGGTTGTCTCTGTCAGCTCGCGTCATGAGGCTCAGCGTATCGGCAGGAAAACCATCCTGTTTAACCTGATAGAGGACCATATGATTTATCGATGGTTTCTGGTTTCTACCTGCGATTCCCCCACATCTCCCACGAGACGCTCACCTTCGTCGCCGACGACGACGTGTGGGCGGCCCCGGCGGACGGCGGCCGCGCGTGGCGTCTCTCCCTGGACCGAGCCCCCGCGAGCCACCCTCGTCTCTCGCCAGGCGGTACCAGGGTCGCCTGGACCGGTGTCCGTGACGGCGCTCCCGAGGTCTACCTGGCGGACCTGGAGTCCGGTTCCGCGGAGCGGCTGACCTACTGGGGAGACGCGCGGACGCGGACGCGCGGCTGGACGCCGGACGGCGAGGTCCTCGCGATCAGCGCGACCGGCCAGCCGTTCGCTTCGCAGACCTGGGCCTACGCGCTCGGTGAGGGACGGGTCGAGCGGCTGCCGTACGGCCCGGTCAACGACCTGTCGATGGCGGGGGACACAGTGGCGCTCCTCGCCGGAGGGCTTCCCCGCGACCCCGCGGTCTGGAAGCGCTACCGGGGCGGCACGGCGGGCCGCCTGTGGGTGCGGCGCGGCGACGGTGACTTCACCCGGATCCTGACCGACCTGAACGGCCACCTCGCGAGCCCGATGCTCGTCGGGGGGCGGCTCGTCTTCCTCTCCGACCACGAGGGCATCGGCAACCTCTACTCCTGCGACCTGGACGGCGGCGGCCTGCGCCGCCACACCGACCACGAGGTCTTCTACGCCCGGCACGCCACCACCGACGGGACCCGGATCGTCTACCAGAACGCCGGAGACCTCTACCTCCTGGACGATCTCGACGCCGAGGCCCGCAAACTCGACGTCACCCTCGGCTCCCCGCTGCGCGGGCGGCAGCCGTACCAGGTCAACGCGGGCAGGCGGTTGCACGACCTGGCCGTGGACGCGACCGGGCGCGCCAGCGCGGTGGAGGTCCAGGGAACGGTGCACTGGGTGACGCACCGGGACGGCCCGGCGCGGCAGCTCAGCGACGGCCTGTCGGCGGGGCGGCCCCGCATGCTCGGCGACGACCGCGTGGTGTGGGTCTTCGACGACGGTGAGACGCAGGGGCTGGAGATCGTCCCGGCGGGCGGCGGGGAGAGCCGCAGGATCGCCGTGGGGACGCTGGGCGAGGTCGGTGACCTCGCCGTCGCGCCCGACGGGAACACGATCGCGGTGACCGCGAGGAACGGACGGCTGCTCCTGGTCGACGTGGCCTCCGGCGAGGCCGTGGAGCTGGCCAGCGCCGAAGGGGAGATCCACGGCCTGACCTGGTCACCCGACTCGGCCTGGCTGGCCTGGTCGCACCCCGACGGCCCCCAGCTGCGCAGGATCAGGCTGGCGAGGGTGGCGGACCGGGTCGTCACCGATGTCACCGACGGCCGGTTCGTGGACATCTCACCCGCTTTCGCGGGTGACTATCTGGCGTTCCTGTCGCGACGCGGCTTCGACCCGGTCTACGACGCGCACTCCTTCGACATGTCCTTCCCTTTCGGCTACCGGCCCTACCTGGTGCCGCTGTCCGCGTCCACGCCGTCCCCGTTCGCGCCCAGCGCCGCGGGAAGGGCGGCCGACCCCGACTCGGACTCGGGTTCCGGCTCCGACGGCGACGGCAAGAGCGACGGTGCGCTCACCGTGGACCTGGAGGGCATCGCCGCCAGGGTCGTGCAGGTTCCGGTGCCGGAGGGCCGCTACTCGGACCTGCGCGCGGTCAAGGGCGGGTTCGTCTGGCTGCGGGAGCCGCTGGCGGGGGAGCTCGGCGAGGACAGGGACGAGGTGGGCGGCGAGGCGCCCCGCCCGGCGCTGGACCGCTACGACCTGGTCAAGCGCGAGTGGAAGGAAGTGGTCGACAAGCTCGACTGGTACCGGGTGAGCGGTGACGGCACACAGCTCGTCGTCAGCGACAAGGGCACGCTCACGGTTCGTCCCGCCGGGGGCAAGCAGGGCGGCAAGAACGGTGACGACGCGACCGTCGACCTGTCCAGGATCCGGATCACCGCCGATCCGCGCGTCCTGCGGCGGCACGCCTACGCCCAGGCGGGCCGCAGGATGCGCGCCGACTTCTGGGTCGAGGACATGGCCGACGTCGACTGGGAGGACGTACTGGAGGAGTACCGGCCGCTGGTGGACCGGGTCGCCACCGCCGACGACTTCGCCGACCTGCTCTGGGAGGTCCTGGGGGAGCTGGGCAGCTCGCACGCCTACGTCGACGCCGCTCCCTGGGGCTACCCGGCCTCAGAACCGGTCGGGCTGCTCGGCGCCGACCTCTCCAGGGGCGACGACGGCCGCTGGCAGGTGGACCGGGTGCTGCCCGCGGAGTCCTCCGACGTGCACGCCCGCTCGCCGCTCGCCGGTCCGGGGGCGGGCGTCCAGCCGGGAGAGGCGCTGCTCGCGGTCGACGGGCGCCCGGTGCCGCCGGAGGGACCCGCGCGGCTGCTGGTCGGCGCCGCCGACAAGCCGGTCGAGCTGACCCTGGGTGGCGGGCGGCGGGTGGTCGTCACACCGCTCCGCGACGACCGGCGCCTGCGCTACCAGCACTGGGTGGCCGGATGCCGGGCACGGGTCAGGGAGCTCGGCGGCGGACGCCTCGGCTACCTGCACATCCCGGACATGGTGGCCGAGGGCTGGGCGCAGTTCCACCGCGACCTGCGCAGGGAGATGACCTTCGAAGGGCTCGTGGTGGACGTACGGGGGAACCGAGGCGGCCACACCTCCGAGCTGGTCATCGAGAAGCTGATCCGCCGGGTCATCGCCTGGGACCTGCCCAGGGGCATGACGCCGATCACCTATCCCGAGGACGCGCCGCGCGGTCCGCTCGTCGCGATCACCAACCAGAACGCCGGATCCGACGGCGACATCGTCACCGCGGCCTTCAAGATCCACAAGCTCGGGCCCGTGGTGGGCACCCGAACCTGGGGAGGCGTCATCGGCATCGAGGACGACCACCGCCTGGTCGACGGCTCGCGCGTCACCGTGCCCAAGTACTCCTTCTGGTTCGAGGAGCTGGGCTGGGGCGTGGAGAACTACGGTGTCGATCCCGACGTCGAGGTCGACATCACCCCCGACGACTGGGCGCAGGACAGGGACCCGCAGATCGAGGAGGCGGTACGGCTCGTGCTGGCCGCGCTGGAGGAGCGTCCGGCGGCGACCCCACCCGATCGCTCCACCCGGCCCTCCCGGCGGCGTCCCGCGTTGCCACCCCGCCAGTAGTTGACATTTGTCACCCGGAACACCGTAAAGATCACCGTTTTCCGGTGATATCCACGACTACCTGGTCAAATGCCGGACGACGACGATTGTCGTCATGAGAACACCACAGGTGACGGACCCGCCGGGCCTCGACAGTGTGATCGAGGTCGGCGGGCTCCGGCAGGCGTACGGCGACTTCGAGGCGGTGCGCGGCGTCTCCTTCGACGTCCCGAGGGGCGAGTTGTTCGCCCTGCTCGGCACGAACGGCGCAGGCAAGACCACCACCGTGGAGGTCCTGGAGGGTTTCAGGGCCCCCACCGACGGCAGCGTCCGGGTGCTCGGGCTCGACCCGGTCAGGCAGCGCCGGACGCTGCGGCCCCGTGTGGGGATCATGCTGCAGGAGGGCGGCTTCCTCGGTGACCTCACGGTCGCGGAGACCGTCGGCCTGTGGGAGGGGCTGAGCCGGGACACGGGCCGTACCGCCGCCTCCGCGAGGACGTTCTCCCTTCCCGGCCGGCGCAGGGGCACGGATCCGGGGACCATGGACGCGCTGGAGGCGGCAGGGCTGGCCAGGAAGGCGAGGACCAGGGTCCGGCAGCTCTCCGGTGGCCAGCGGCGCAGGCTCGACCTCGCACTGGCGGTGATCTCCCGGCCGGAGGTGCTCTTCCTGGACGAGCCGACCACCGGCATGGACCCCGAGGCGCGTCGTGCCACCTGGAAGGTGATCGAGGACCTGCGGGCGGGGGGCACCACGGTGCTGCTCACCACCCACTACCTAGAGGAGGCCGAGCGCCTCGCCAACCGGCTGGCCATCATGCACGAGGGCCGGATCCACCTCCAGGGCACCGTCGAGGAGGTGGTGGCCGGCTCCGGCGACCGGATCTCCTTCCGCCTTCCCGGCATCTCCTGGACCTTCGGCGAACTGCCCCCGCTGGACGGCGTAGCCCCCGTACTGACCTACGGCGGCGACACGGGCGATACGGGGGTCGCCTACACCCTGACCGGCGCGCGGGCGGCGGCCCGCGCGCACGCGGCGGTCCGGCTGCTGCTGGACTGGGCCGACGCGCGGGGCGAGACCCTGGAACGGCTGGCCGTACGCCGGGGAACCCTGGAGGACGTCTTCCTGCGGGTGGCAGGGGAGGCGTCGCCGGCCGGGGACGCCGGAGACGACGGTACGGATCGGCGGGCCGACGGCGGGCCGGTGGCGGCAGGACCGGCGAGGAGGGGCGAGTGACCATGAGAACCGACGTGCTGCACGCGATCAGGCTCGCGAGGATCGATCTCACCCTGGTGAGCAGGAACACCACGGTCCTGTTCAACGTGCTCCTGCTGCCGCTCCTGATGGCCTGGCTGTACACCCAGGCGGTCGGCGCCGAGAAGATCGATGGCGTGGACGGAAGGCAGTTCGTCCTGGCCGGGCTGCCGGGGGTGCTGCTGGTGTTCGCGGTCTTCGTCAACCTGGTGAACTCCTTCACCGCCCGGCGAGAGGAACTGGTGCTCAAGCGGCTGCGCGCGAGCCAGCCGTCGGGGCCGGCGATCCTCGGTGGCGGCGCCCTCGGGGCACTCGTGCTCTATCTCGCCCAGGTGGCGCTTCTGGCCGTCTGGATGCGGCGGGCCGAGGGAATCACGGTGGCGAACGTGCCGATGCTCGTGACCGTCGCCGTCCTGGGAGTCGCGCTGTTCTGCCTGCTCGCCGCCGCCTTCTCCGGCCTCACGCCGAACGCCGAACTCGCCCAGGTCACGGTGCTGCCGGTGCTCCTGCTCGTGCTGGTCGGCGCCCCGATCGCGTTCCCCGCGGACACGCTGCCCGGCGCGCTGGGCCATGTCGCCGCCCTGCTTCCCGCGACTCCGATCGTGGAGATCGCGCGTACCGCCTTCCTGGGCGGTGACCACATCTCCGGGGGCGGCGAGGCGCTGAGCACGGGCGGGCAGTGGGTGGCCGCGCTGCCCTCATTCGGGATCCTGCTGGCCTGGATCGCGGTGGCCGGGCTGCTGGCCCGATGGCTGTTCCGCTGGGAACCTCGGCACGGCTAACGTGCATAACGAAATGCCGGCCGACTTCGCGAGACAAGGGATGAGGCGCCTCGCGCGCCTCGTCCCCTCCGCGTTCTCCACGCACCGTGCCCCCGCCGCCCCCGCCGCCCCCGCCGCCCCCGCCGCCCCCGCCGCCCCCGCCGCCCCGGCCCCCGCCCCTTCCGTGCTTTCCGTGAGAAGGCGGCGCTCATCCGTCCAGCGGCTCCGCCGGATGACCGTCTTCTCCCTCACCATGGGCCTCGTCCTCGCCTGGATCAGCCCTCTCGCCGAGCTGGCGGACGAGGACGGGGGAAGCAGGCCCTCGCTGCTGACCGTCGGGATACCGGGCCTGGTGATCTTCAGCCTTCTGTACCTGAGGATCGTCAAAGCGGCCCTGGACGACACCGGCGCGCGAGGCGAGATCGTCGCCTCTGCCGTGGTCGCGGTGGTCCTCATGCTGACCCAGAATGGCGATCCCTGGCCCTGGGGGTTGCTCGGCCCGGCGTGGGCGTCGGGCGCCGCGCTGCTGCTCGGCAGATCCGCCACGATCGCCGTCACCGTCGTGGCCGCCGCCGCCGGACTGTTCCTCGCGTCGCCGGGACAGGGGGTCGCCGAGGTGTTCGCGGCACCGTACGAGGAGAGTTCCCTGCCCGGCATCGGCGCCTACCTCGGGGTGGCCGCGGCGGCGCCGTGGGCGAACCGGTTCCAGCTCTGGTTCTGGCAGCTGTTCAGGGCCGCTGAGGAGGGCAAGGAGGCGCGGGCCAGGCTCGCCGTCACCGAGGAGCGACTCCGCTTCTCCCGCGACCTGCACGATCTGGTCGGGCACAGCCTCTCCGCGATCGCCGTCAAGAGCGAGGTGGCCTCCAAGCTGTCGGGCGTGGACGCCGGGCGGGCGGCCAGGGAGATGGACGAGGTGAGGGCCCTCGCGCGGCAGACGCTCAAGGAGATCCGCGCGGTGGTACGCGGCTACCGGACGGTCGATCTCACCGCCGAGCTGCGCGCGATGACCGCGGTGCTGGAGGCGGGCGACATCCGCTGCACCCTGGAGACGCCGCGCGAACAGGTGCCAGAGGGGACGGCCACCCTGCTGGCCTGGGTGGTGCGGGAGGGCACCACCAACGTGCTGCGGCACAGCTCAGCCACTCGGTGCCGTATCACGATCACCCTCCACGGGGAAGACGTCGTGCTGGAGATGACCAACGACGGGGTGAACGAGGAAGGGGCGGGTGGCGACGGGGTGGACGGCCGGGGCGGCACCGGCCTCCTCGGGCTGTCGGAGCGGGTCGCCGCGATCGGCGGGACCGTCACGGCGGGCCCCGGCGCTCCCGGGACGTTCAGGCTGCGGGCGACGATCCCGCTGGAGGGAGAGCGATGATCCAGACGATGGCCGTCGTGCCGGGCCGTCCCACCGTCTCGTACCGTCTCGCCGTGCCGGGCTGTCCGGTCGAGGTGGGGCGTTCCGGTGGGGTGAGTGGTCCGGTCGAGGTGGGCCGTTCCGGTGGGGTGAGTGGTCGGGGCGAGGCGGGCCGTCTCGCCGTGCCGGGCTGTCGGGCCGAGGAGGCATGGTGATCCGGACACTGCTCGCCGACGACGAGCACCTGGTCAGGAAGGCGATCGCCACCCTGCTCGGCCTGGAGCCGGACATCGAGGTGGTGGCGGAGGTGGCGAGGGGGGACCTGGTGGCGGCGGCCGTGCTGGAGCACCGGCCCGATGTGGTCGTGCTGGACATCGAGATGCCGGGGATGGACGGGCTGAGCGTCGCCGAGACGCTGCGGGGCCACGCGGTGCTGATGCTGACCAGCTTCGGGCGGCCCGGATACCTGCGGCGGGCGCTCGCGGCAGGGGTGCGCGGCTTCGTACCCAAGGACGCCTCCGCCGACGAACTGGCGACGGCGATCCGCAAGGTCCACGCGGGTGGGCGCTATCTCGACCCGGAGATGGCCGCCTCGGCGATGATGGCGGGGGAGAGCCCTCTCACCGAGCGCGAGCGCGGCTCTCTGGAACTGGCCGCGCAGGGCGCCTCGGTCGCCGAGATCGCCGCCGCGCTCCACCTCACCCAGGGCACCGTACGCAACTACCTGTCCAGCGCCATCACCAAGCTGGGCGCGACCAACCGGATCACCGCGATCCGGGCCGCCCAGCAAAAAGGTTGGCTCTAAACGCGTTTTCTCCTTCGAATCGGGCAAGGGACTCCCGTGTTCGCCGGAAGATCGACGTCAGGGACGAGGGAGGTTCGCACCTTCTGGTAGGAGTGACGACCTTCTTCCGCGCGGTGACATCGGATGAACGCGATGCGTGACCAGTCGGCGGGTGACGCGTCGCCGTGGTGCCGGGCCGGTTTCTCCGTGGCGGCCGGGCGTGAGGAGGAGGCATGCGCGTCTCTGGTAACTCCCGGGCTCAGGTGGTCGGCGTCGGGAATCGTCTCGACGTGGGAACCGTGGCCCAGGTGCGTCCGCGACTGCACGAGGCGGTCGACTCGGGGCGGGGCGACCTGATCGTAGATCTTTCCGGGTTGGAAATGATCGACGCCACCGGTCTCGGGGTGCTGGTGGGCACGCATCGCCGCGCTGTGAGCGCGGAACGCCGCCTCATCCTGCGGAGGGTGCCGCCCAGGGTCATGCGGGTGCTGGCGGTGACCCGGCTCAACCGGGTCCTCACCGTCGAGCTTCCGGTGGCCGCGGTGGCCTGATCCGGAAGGTCGCCGGGTTCGGGGATCCGGCGGCACCGGAGCACGATGTCGGAGGACGGGCACGGCGGGCCCGCCCTCGTGTCACACCGCTGTCGTACACCGCTGTGTTACGCCGCGATCAGGTCACGAAGGACCTGTGGAAGATGTGCGTGGCGGTGTCGATGAGCCTGGCGACCGGAGGTGGGTCGTCGGCCAGGACCCACTCGATGAGCAGTTCCTGGATCGCCCCGATCATCCCCAGCGCGAGGAGGTGCTGGTTGGCCTTCGTCGCCTCCGGCATGTCGGCGACGTTCGACTCGATCGTCCTGGTGAGGGCCGCGACGGCCGACTGCCTGGAGGTGAGGAGGCAGTCGCCCGCCCGGCGGACCTCCAGATGCATGATCTGCGCACGACGCCTGTCTTCGGTGACAAAGGTGATATAGCTGGTGATTCCCGTCCTGACCCGGTCGGCCAGGGTATCGGGGGCCTGCTCGATCGCTTTCGACATCGACTCCAGCGTCTCGTGCACGCATCGGGTGTACACGGTCTGCATCAGCTCCTCGCGTCCTGAGAAGCACTCGTAGAATGCGCGGTTGGAGATACGTGCCTCGGCACACAACCTCTCGATCGTCGTTTCGGGGAATCCGGGGTCGGAGAAGAGGGTGTACGCCGCGGAGATCAGACGCTCCCGGCGCTCCTCAAGTCGCTCCTCCGCTGACATTCCCCGGTAGGACCGTCCATTCATGTCAAGCTCCCACAGATCAGTGCGAGGTTGACAGATACTCGCTTTATCACTTCCACCTCATGGCTCTGGCCCCCGGAATCAACCATTATGGGTGCAAGATCCTTTTTGTGGAAGAGTCGCTATGTTATTTCTTGCATTATCCATGTAAGAAGGCGACATGTCTGAGTAGTCGGTCAAGGTGTTTTCAGTCGCGGTGGAATGGGCGGGGTTCGTCGCGGGCGGCGCGGGAAAGTCCGGCCCCGGGTCGCGAACCTCGGGGCGCCGTTCTGTTCAAAGTCCGCTCGGCCTCAAGAGCGAAGCCGGCCTCGGAAGAGCGGCCGGGGTGGCGCCGGTCCCGGTGGGCGACCGCCTAGCGAGTGAGCAGGCCCCGGTCCAGGGCCGTGGTCACGGCGGCGGTGCGGTCGGAGACGCCTAGCTTGCCGAAGACGCGCAGCAGATGGGTCTTGACCGTGGTCTCGCCGATGAACAGGGCCCTGCCGATCTCCGCGTTGGTCAGCCCCCTGGCCACCAGGGAGAGCACCTCCGTCTCACGCGGCGACAGCGACTCGGTCACCGGAGCCCGCATCCGGGTGACCAGCCTGGTCGCCACCGACGGCGACAGGACGGTCTCCCCGCGCGCCGCCGAGCGGATCGCGGCGAGCAGGTCGGCCCTGGAGGTGTCCTTCAGCAGATAGCCCGCCGCGCCGACCTCGACCGCCCGGACGATGTCGGCGTCGGTCTCGTAGGTGGTCAGCACGATCACCCGGCTCTCCGGCCGCCCGGTGAGGATACGCGAGGTGGCGCTCACCCCGTCTCCGTCCGGCATACGCAGGTCCATCAGAATCACATCCGGGGTGAGCTCCGCTGCCCGTACGACGGACTCGTCCCCTGAGGCCGCCTCGCCCACCACCGTGATCCCGGAGTCGGCCTCCAGCATCCCCCGAAGGCCCTCGCGGACCACCGGGTGATCGTCGACGATCATCACGCGAAGCATGTGTCACCCCTCCTGGTCGGGACGGCCGGTGCCGTCGCTCTGGCCGGTTCGGTCGGTGGGGGGAGCGGGCCGTTCCGGAGAGTCGTCGGCGGTGAGGACGGGCCGGTCGGTGGGGACGACCACCTCAAGCACCGTCCCCTCGCCGGGGAGTCCCTTCACAGTGAGGGTGCCGCCGACCTGCTCGACGCGGGCGCGCATGCCCCGCAGGCCGTACCCCTCGCCGCCGGACGGCTCGAAACCGCGTCCGTCGTCGCGTAACCCCAGCCGTACGGAGCCGTCCCGGTAGGCGATCGAGACCGCGACGGACGCCGCGTCCGCGTGCTTGCGCACGTTGGCCAGCCCTTCCTGGGCGGCGCGGACGAGCACCACCTCGGCCGAAGCGCTCAGCGGCCGGGACCTTCCGTACGCCTCGAATCCGGCGGACAGGTTCGTCTCCTCGCCGAAGCGGTTCGTCAGCCGCCGCAGCGCCTCGTCCAGGGTCGAGCCGTCCAGCGGCGCCGGGCTCAGCGTGGTGACCAGCAGGCGGGCCTCGGTGAGGTTCTCCCGCGCCGTCCGCATGGCCAACGCCAGGTGGCGGGACGGGTCGGGCTGCGCCTCGGCCGCCTGGAGCAACATGATGATGCTGGTGAACCCCTGAGCAAGGGTGTCGTGGATCTCCCCGGCGAGCCGTTCGCGCTCCGCCTGCGCCCCGCGCTCGGCCGAGAGCGTGGACACCTTCACCCGGCTGCTCTCCAGCTCCTCGATGAGCGCGGCCCGCTCCTCGCTCTGCCGGGTGATCCGCTCCATCCAGATGCCGAACGTGGCGGAGAAGACGACGACGATCGTGGCGACCACCAGGAAGTTGAACGGCTCCGCCCCCTCGACCAGGAACAGGTAGCGGATCATCGCGGGGAGGTTCAGCGCGGTCACGGCGATCATCGCCCGCCTGGCGGGGAAGACCATGAAACACTGCGGGCAGAGCCCGAACAGGGCGTAGGTCGCGTACGACGCGGTGAGTCCCGGGGGAGTGAACAGCGCGATCAACAGGCCGATGTAGACCGCCCCCCGCAGCCGGTCACCGCGGATGATCGCCGGACGGCCGAACAGGACATAGAGCGGCAGGATCGCGCCCAGGCAGCTCGCCACGATCACCTTCTCGCGCACGGGCACGTCGATGACGAACGCGGTCGAGGTGGGCAGGAGGAGCCCGAAGGCCAGAAGCAACTCCCAGCCGCGCAGCGACTCCCACGCGTGCGGTTCGGTCCTTCGGGCGGAGGGCTCGGTGTGGTCGGCGAGACTCACCCGTCTCGGCGGCTCTTCCAGCGGAACGTCATCAGGCACAGCACCAGTCCTCCGACCGCCCAGGCTCCCAGGACCAGGGCGACCCGGTTGAGTTCGTACGAGTTCGCGACTTCAAGTGTGGCACCGGCGTCCCCCAGGAAGACCGACCGGAACCCCTGGCACATCCACTTGAGCGGGAAGAGCGAGGCGATGTTCACCAGCCAGGACGGCAGCTGTCCGATGGGGATGAACACCCCGGAGATGAACTGCAGCACCACGAACGGCATCGCGATCACCGCGGAGGCGCTCTTGGCCGACCGGGGCAGGCTGCTGATCGCGACACCGAGCAGGGCCGAGCCGACCACGCCGAGCACGAACACCCAGGCGAAGGTCACCCACCGGAACGCCTCCGACGGCAGCTTCAGGCCGAACAGCGCGACCCCGATCGCGAGCAGGATGACGACCTGCAGGAAGGAGACGAACAGGGTGTTGAGGGCCTTGCCGATGAAGTAGGAGGTGCGCGGCAGCGGGGTGCCGGCCAGCCGTTTGAGCGTGCCGTCGTCGCGGTCCACCGCGATGTTGATCCCGAGGTTCTGGAACCCCGTCATCGCGGCGGTCCCGATGAGCCCGGCCACATAGAGCTGGGAGACGGTGAGGCCGGTCCCCTCCATCTCACCGGAGAAGATCGATCCGAAGATCACCAATATGATGATCGGGAAGGCGAAACTGAAGATCACCGCGTCTCGCTCGCGAAAGAACATCCTGTTCTCGACGACCGTCCGTGACAGCCCCAGTCGCATCACGGAAGGTTGCCCCACGGATGACGCCGGGGCGGAGGGGCGGGCAAGGGTCTGGCTCATCTGGTCGGTCACCTCGGGGGATCGGTTCGCGCTCGTACGGGAGACGGTCAGGCGGGGGTCTCGATGAGGCGGAGGTAGACGTCCTCCAGGGTGGGACGGGTCACGGCCAGTTCGGGGACCTCTCCGTCGAAACGACGGGTCAGCTCCAGCACGGTCCTGGTCGGCGTGTCCGTCTCCAGGAAGTGGCGCTCACCCGCGTCGGACCAGCTCACCAGTGCCTTGCCGGCGGCCCTGCCGCCCAGCGTCTTCGGCTCGCCCTCGGCCACGATCCGTCCCCCGGCGACCACCGCCACCCGGTCGGCGAGCGCCTCGGCCTCGTCCAGGTAGTGGGTGGTCAGCACGATCGTGGTGCCGTCGCGGGCCAGGCTCTCGATCAGCTCCCAGAACCGCCTGCGAGCCTCCGGGTCGAACCCGGTGGTCGGCTCGTCCAGGAAGAGCAGCTCCGGATCGCCGATCACCCCGAGCGCGACGTCCACCCGGCGCCGCTGCCCGCCCGAGAGCTTCCGGATGCGCTGGTCGGCCTTCTCGGTGAGCCCGACCTGCTCGATCACCTCGTCCGGGTTCTTGGCGCCGGGGTAGTAGCCTGCAAAATGCCGTACGGTCTCCCGCACGGTCGCCTCGGCCACGTCGTTGGCCGTCTGCAGCACGATGCCGATCCGTGAGCGCCACGCGCGGGTGGGCCTGCCGGGGTCGACCCCCAGGACGCTCACCTCCCCGGAGTCCCTGGAGCGGTGCCCCTCCATGATCTCCACCATGGTGGACTTCCCCGCCCCGTTCGGGCCGAGGATCGCGAACACCTCGCCCGCGCGGATGTCGAGATCGACTCCTGCGACGGCCTGAACGTCGCCGTAGCGCTTGGTCAGACCTCTCACTCTTACCGCTGTGTCCATGTGCCAAGCGTCGCGTCCACGCGGTTCTCGCGGTACCGACGTTCGATGGAGCCCTGTGTCCACCGAACGGAGGACACGGGGCCCGTCGTTTCTCTCTCGATCGGCGGCGTGCCGTGACGGACGGCCGCTTCATGCGCTCGATCTCAGGCCGGATGATCCGGACGTGGTGCACATCGAGTGTGCCACCGGCACACCGTATTTGAAGAGCGATTCAGAAGGCACGGGATAACCACTGATATTCGGCTGTTTTCCGGCAGCCGCATTGCTCGTCGAGAATTCAGTAACGCCTGTCGCGAAAAGGGTGGCCGAGCTTGAGTGGCGGGCTGGGAAGAAGGGAGGCGGAAATGTCGATCAATGATCGACCGGTGACCCCGTCGGGTGCCGAATGGCGCGAGAGCGCGCGGTAATGGCCAGGGTGGGCCTGTGTCGAGGTGGCGCGGAAACCCGCCCGGTGTCATCGCCGTGCGCGACGGCGAGGATCCGAACGGCCTCGCCCTGGACTTCGCACCCAAAAAGTGGTCGGCGTTCCCGGGCGGGGAGCTCTGCGTGCCGTGACAGCCGTCGGATTCCGTTTCGCACGCCTCCTCCGGGCCTCGGCGGCACTCAGCTCGTCAGAACAGGGTGTCCTCGCGTTCGATGCCGCGCAGCTCGTCGTAGTCGAGGGTGACGCAGCGGATGCCTCTGTCCTCGGCCAGGGTCTTGGCCTGGGGCGCGATGCTCTGGGCGGCGAGGATTCCGGAGACCGGGGCGAGCAGGGGGTCGCGGTTCATCAGCTCCAGATAGCGGGTGAGCTGTTCCACGGCGTCGATGCCGGCGCGGCGCTTGAGCTCCACGGCGACGGACGCGCCCGTGTGGTCGCGGCAGAGAATGTCGACGGGGCCGATCGCCGTCATGTATTCGCGGCGGACGAGCGTCCAGCCCGCGCCCAGGGTGGTGATGTGCTCGGCGAGCAGCTCCTGCAGGTGGGCCTCGACCCCGTCCTTGATCAGGCCCGGATCCACGCCCAGCTCGTGGCTGGTGTCGTGGATGATCTCCTCCATGGTGAGGACGAGCTTCTCGCCGGTCTTGCCGTGGGTCACCGTCCAGGTGCCCTCCTCCTCGCGGAGCTTGCACGGCGGGTTCATCCAGTTCAGCGGCTTGAAGGCCCGGTCGTCGGCATGGATCGAGACGCTGCTGTCGGCCTTGATGAGAATGAGCCGGGGTGCCATCGGAAGATGGGCGGTGAGTTTCCCGACGTAATCCACGCTGCACCGAGCTATGACCAGACGCATGACCGAACCCTATCGGCCCGCAGGGACCCCGGTCCCCGTGATCCATCCGGACGGCCCGCCGGCGGGCCGTCGGCGGTTGGGGTGTGACTCCCCGCTCGTACGGGAGTCGTACGGGCGGGGAGTCACGCCGAGAGGTCAGCGCACCGCCTCGGAGAGCTTGACGCGGGCGCCCGTACGCAGGACCGCGCGGCTGTAGATGCGGGCGCCGAGCATGAGGGTGCCCGCCGTCGCGAGGAGCATCAGGACCGCCGCCAGGGCGATCTCCCAGGCGAACACCTCACCTCCGGCCATCCGGACCGGCATGACCATCGAGGAGAACGGCGGCACCAGCGAGAGGATCCTGGCCACCGGGCTGCTCGGCTGGACCGCCGCGAAGTAGGCCACCAGGTAGGTGACCATCATGAGCATCGTCATCGGGGTGAGGACGCTGTTCGCGTCCTCCTGCCTGGACACCAGAGACCCGAGCGCCGCCGCCATCGCGGCGAAGAAGGCGTATCCGAGGACGAACCAGAACAGCGCGCTGACCACGATGCCCGTCATCCCCGGGGGCAGGTCGGCCGCGAGACCGGTCGCCGCCGCCGCGCCGAGACCGGCCACGATGATCACGACCATGTTGGCGAGCGCGAGCGCGCCCAGCCCCACGATCTTGCCGCCGAGCAGCTGCCAGGGACGGACCGAGGTGAGCAGGATCTCCACGATCCGGCTGCCCTTCTCCTCGACCACGCCCATGGCGACGTACATGGAGGAGTAGATGAGCAGGAAGAACAGCACCATGACCAGCAGGGACGCGATGCCCACCCGCACGCCCGCGTAGCGGGTGTCGGCTCCGATGGAGACCTGCTCCAGAGGGGCGACCCGCATCGCCTCCGCCACCTTGGCCGGGTCCAGGCCCGCCTCGCCCAGCCGCCTCTCGGTCTGGGCGGCCTGGTTCGCGCTCTCCAGCAGCAGACCGAGGTCGCGGTCCACCTCGCCGTCGGCGAGCACCTTGCGGCCGTCCACCACGGCGGCGTCGACGTCGCCCGCGGTGACCGCGGCGCTCGCGGCGGCCTCGTCGGGGAACTCCCTGACGGTGAGCTCCACGTCCTTGGCCGCGCCGGTCAGGGCCGGCCGCAGCGCCTGCGACTGCGCTCCGGCGAGCCCCACGGTGTAGGAGTCGGGCCCGGAGAAGAGCCTGGGCAGGAACGCCAGTGCCGCGACCAGCACGGCACTGACCACGAGCCCGATGACGAACGCCTTCGTACGGCCGCGCGTGACGATCTCCCGCCGTGCGACCAGCCACAACCCGTTCACGCTACGGCCTCCCTGAAGATCTCGGTGAGTGTGGGGCGCTGCCACCCGAAGTGCTCGACCCTTCCGGCCTTGGCCGCGAGGCGCAGGATCTCCTGGTCGTCGCCGTCGACGCCCGCGACGAGGACCTCGTCGCCCTTCTCGACGACCTCTCCCGGCAGGGACGTGGCCCAGCCGGGAGAGGCGTCCCTGACGACCACCCTGAGCAGGCCGCGTCCCTCACGGTCGCGCAGCTCCTCGACCGTTCCGCTCGCCACCATGCGACCGGAGGAGATGATGCCGACCGAGTCGCAGAGCCGTTCGACGAGGTCCAGCTGGTGACTGGAGAAGAGCACGGGAACGCCTGCGGCGCGCCGCTCGGCGAGCACCTCGGCGAGCGAGTCGACGGCGAGCGGGTCGAGCCCGGAGAAGGGCTCGTCGAGGACGAGCGCCTCGGGATCGTGCACCAGCGCCACCGCGAGCTGCACGCGCTGCTGGTTGCCCAGGGAGAGCGCGTCCACCGCGTCGTTCGCGCGCTCGGTGAGCGAGAGGCGTTCGAGCAGGTCGCCGGTGGCCTTCTTCGCCCCGCTCGCGGTCAGGCCGCTGAGCCTGCCGAAGTATTCGACCTGCTCGGCGACCTTCATCTTCTGGTACAGACCGCGCTCCTCCGGCATGTAGCCGAACCGGCGCCGGTCGTCGAACGTCAGCGCCCTGCCGTCGCGGCGCACGGAGCCCGAGTCGGCGGTCAGCACGCCCATCAGGATGCGCATCGTGGTGGTCTTGCCCGCCCCGTTGGCCCCGACGAAACCGAACATCTCGCCGGGTTTCACGGAGAACGTCACGCCGCCCAGGGCGACCTTGTCGCCGTACCGCTTGTGCAGGTCGTCTATCTCGATCATTGGGGGGATCCCTCGGTGAGACGTCTCAACACGGAGACGTAGTCATGGAACGCCTGGCGGCCCTCATCGGTGATGGCGAGCCAGGTGCGCGGGCGCTTACCCACGAAGGCCTTCTCCACGCTCACGTAGCCGGCCTCCTCCAGGGTGATGACGTGCTTGGAGAGCAACGAGTCGCTGACCTCGATCGTGTCGCGCAGGAAGCGGAACTCGGCCTTGTCGGTGACCGAGAGCGCGGCCATGATCGACAACCGGACGGGCGCGTGGATGACGTCGTCGAGGCCGTGCCGAGGGTGTGAGCCCGTGCTGCCTGCGGCGCTTCCGGCGCCGCGCGTCGCCCTGCCCGCGCCGCCGTCCGCCGGGCCCGGGTGTCCCGCCTCCCGCGCGCTGTGGGTCTCGCTCACCGCTCCACCCGCAGCACACGCCAGGCCGCGTAGAAGATCGGGACGCTCGCGCAGATCGACAGCGCGATCAGCGCCGCGCTCCAGACCACGCCGGGGTCGTCGGGGCGCAGGAACGCGCCGAACACGAACACGAACAAGACCAGGGCGACGTACGAGATCGTCACGGGCCCCGTCGCCTTGTTGGCCCAGGCGACCTCCGGGTCCTGAACCCTCATGCCGCCGAGATATCCGACGAACAGGACGGTGAGGACGAGCCAAGCCGCCGCGGCCGTGTTTCTGGACCAGCCGGGGCCGAGGAACATGACGGGCCAGTAGACGATCGTGCCAACGCCCACGATCACGTAGAGCAGGCCGGCGAGGCGCGCCGGTCGCCGGGTGCGCCGGCCGACCTCGTCGATCTGTCGCAGGGCGTCCTCAGGTGTCAGCTCGTCCTTCACGACTCCTCCTCCGCTCATGTTCTCAAACGCTACTGGTTACTCAACTCCGGTTCAAGTACTTTCTGTCCGCTCTTTGGCTACCTGCCCGGCTTTTGGGGTAGCCGGTACCTCTCTGGGAGACTGTTGTGACGCCGGAGTGGCGGTTCGCCAGGTGGGCGACCCGGTGGGCGGGGTGGGAGAGCGATGACGAGCACTTGTCGGGCGGCGCGAGCGGTCGGAAGGACCGTGATGGCCGGCCTCGGCGCGACGGGCTCGTGAGCCCCCGCAAGGCCCGCCGCGCCGACCCCTTCGACCGGGGCGGCAAGCGGGGCCTCGCCCGTCCCGTCGGGGGCTCCGTGCCCGGCGTCGACCGTACCGAGGAGTGGCCCGACGGTGACTGGCAGGTGCGCCGGGTCACCGGTGGCGCGGCGGACAAGGTCTACCGCTGCCCCGGATGCGATCAGGAGATCAGGCCAGGACTGCCGCACCTGGTCAGCTGGCCCGCCTGGCCGGGCGGGGAGGACGAGCGCAGGCACTGGCACACCGCGTGCTGGCGCAACCGGGTCAGGCGCGGACCCGGCAGAAGCAGATACTGACCGGCGCACGCGGGCCGGCCATCACCGACAACGACCGGCCATCACCGGCCACTATCGGCCACGACCGGCGCAGACGCGGGTCGGCTACCACTGACCTACCACTGACAACGACCGGCCATCACCGGCCACGACCGGCTCCGACGCGGGCCGGCAGGGCGGATTCGAGGAGAGACATGGAGATTCGGGCCTCTACGGTGTTGCCCGCGCGCAGGGAGCCGATCGAGTTGCACACCGGCGACGGGCTGACACTCGTCGGTGAGCTCGCCCTTCCCGCCGACCGGCCCCCGGTGGCCACGCTGGTCTGCCTGCATCCGCTGCCCACCCATGGCGGCATGATGGACAGCCACGTCTACAAGAAGGCCGCCAACCGGCTGCCCGCCCTCGCTGACCTGGCCGTGCTGCGCTTCAACACGCGCGGCACCACCTCGGAGCGGGGCACCTCCCAGGGAGCCTTCGGCGCCGGCGAGGACGAACGCATGGACGTCGCCGCGGCCCTGGAGTACGCCGACTTCCACGACCTGCCCCGGGTCTGGCTGCTCGGCTGGTCCTTCGGCACCGAACTGGCGCTCAAGTGGGGGCACGACCCGCTGGTGGAGGGGGCGATCCTGCTCTCCCCGCCGCTGCACCGGGCCACCGACGCCGACCTCGACGCGTGGGCGGAGTTCGGGCGGCCGCTGATCGCGCTGATCCCGGAGTTCGACGACTACCTGCGTCCCGAACAGGCCCGTGAACGCTTCGCCAGGGTGCCCCAGGCCGAGGTCGTCGGGGTGGACGACGCCAAGCACCTGTGGGTCGGCGAGCCGTACGTGCGCATCGTCCTCGACCAGATCGTCCAGCGGGTGAATCCGGCGGCCCACCCCCTGCCCACCGAGGTTCCCGGATCGTAGGAGCCTGTCCGGTTCGGTCGTCCGACGAGATCATTGTCGCGTACGCCGTTCGTCGAGGCCGGGGCACCACGAAGTCCTGATCTCCGAGCCCGCCGGAACGCCCGCGTGATCCGGGCGGTGAAGAAGAGACGAGACAGGAAGAGAGCCCGGCGACCGTGCAGGTCGCCGGGCTCTCTCCCCGTAGCCGTCGCGAACGCCCCGGAGTCAGCGGCCGCCTATTCCTGCCACCACTCCGCGTCGTCGTCCTTCGTCTCGGTCCTCGCGGGCGCGGGAACCGGCTTCTCGGCGCCGTTGGCGGCGGGGATGGCCGGCTTCGGCGGTGCCGCGGCGATCGCGGGCTCCGGGTCGGCGGCCGGGAGCGGTGCGCCACCGAGCAGCTGGCGCAGCTGCGCGAGGTGGCTGGTGATGCTGTCGCGCTGGCGGGTCAGCTCGTCGACCTGGCGCTGGGCGACCGAGCGGCTGCGCTCGGACTCCGCCTTGGCCTCGGAGACGATGGACTCGGCGCTCGCCTTGGCCTCGGAGACGACCTGGTCGGCGTTCTTGCGCGCGTTGGCCAGCAACTGCTTGGCGTGCGTGTCGGCCTCGCGACGGGTCTGCTCGGCCTGCTGCGTGGCCTTGGTGGCGCGCTGCTCGGCGGTGGCCGCGCGCTGCTCGGCGGTGGCGGTCAGCTGCTGGGCCGCGGCCTGCGCGTTGGCGTGGCGCTCGGCCTCCTGGCGCTCGGCCTCCTCGCGCCGGGCGGCGAGCTGGATCTCGAACTCCGCCTCGTCCTGTGCCCGCTTCGCCTCGGACTCCTCAAGCACCCGCTGGGCCTGGGCGCGCATCTCGTCGGCCTGGCGCTTGGCGGTGGTGAGGACCTCGTCGCGCTCGCGCTTGGTCGAGGCGCGCAGCTGGGCCACCTCGCGCTCGGTGGTGGTGCGCAGCTTGGCGATCTCGCGCTCGGAGTCGGCGCGCTTCTCCGCCACCTCGTGGTCGGCGGTGGCGCGCAGCTTGGAGACCTCGCGCTCGGTGGTGGCGGTCAGCTCGTCGGCCTCGCGGCGGGCGGTCGAGCGGATCTCCTCGGCCTCGCGCTCCGCGCTGGTGCGCATCTCGTCGGCCTCGCGGGTGGCGAGGGCGCGCTTCTCGGCCGCCTCGTTCTCCGCGGCGGCGCGCAGGTCGGCGGCCTCGACCTTGGACGCCGCCTTGATCTCGTTCGCCTCGGCCCTCGCGGCCTGGACCAGCTCGGTCGCCTGCTCCTCCGCCAGGCGGAGGAGTTGCTCGATCCGGGCGCCGAGCCCGGAGTAGGTCGGTCGCTCCTGCTCCTGGAGCTGACGTTGTGAGTCGGACAGCTCCCGCTGCAGGCCCTGGAGCTGCTCCCGGGACTGCCGGAGCTCGCCGTCGAGCTGCTTCAGATGGTCGTGGACCTGGTGCCGGTCATAGCCACGAAGCACCACGTCGAATTCCCGAGCGGGGGCGTCTTCAAAGAAATTGTTGAGCTGGGCATCGATGTCGGACTGCATGGAGGCTCGATCCTGGGTTGTCGAGACGGCTACACGGGCCGGACGGGGGTTTCAGGCATCCGAAGCGGGAGCCGGGGCGGGATCCACGTCCGGTGGTACGCCAGCGTACTCCGCCGTTGCCGAGTTGGCGGTCTCGTCCGACTTTATGCGCGACTTGTTACGTATCAGCGTTTCTTGCATTCGGGGTGGGCTTGGCGTGCCTTTCCGGGGCCTGTACGAGTTCGGTGAGCATTCCCCCGACGTCTTTGGGGTGAAGAAAGGCGATGGAAGAGTCCATGGAGCCGTGGCGCGGTCGCTCGTCGAGCAGCCGGACCCCCTTGCCGCCGATCTTGTCCATCGCCTGCACGACATCCGGAACGCCGAAGGCGACATGATGGACACCTTCCCCGCGCTTCGCGAGAAATTTGCCGACCGGCGTGTCGGGGCCGAGCGGTTCGAGAAGCTGGATATACGATCCACCGCCTTCGCCGTCGGCGATGCGCAGCATCGCCTCCTTCACTCCCTGCTCGATGTTCACCTCGCGGGCCACCACCGTGAGCTCGAAGGTCTGCTCGAAAAAAGCGATCTTCTCCTCAAGGTCGTGGCAGGCGATTCCTACATGATCGATGCGCATGAACATGGGGTCATCCTCCATGGGGTCGCCGATGTACTCATGGGTATGGTGGCAAAGTCGCTCCAAGTCCCGTCAGGGAGGCCCCACTTATGTCTGGTTCCGTCATCGTCGCCGGAGCTCGTACCCCCATCGGACGGCTGCTCGGTTCGCTGTCCGGCCTGTCGGCCGCCGAGCTCGGCGGCATCGCCATCAAGGCCGCGCTGGAGCGTTCCGGCGTCGCTCCCGACGCCGTGCAGTACGTGATCATGGGGCAGGTGCTCCAGGCGGGTGCCGGTCAGGTCCCCTCCCGCCAGGCCGCCGTCAAGGCGGGCATCCCGATGACCGTGCCGTCCCTGACGATCAACAAGGTATGTCTCTCCGGCCTGGACGCCATCGCCCTGGCCGACCAGCTCATCCGCGCCGGCGAGTTCGACATCGTGGTCGCGGGCGGCATGGAGTCCATGTCGAACGCCCCGCACCTGCTGCCCGGCCTGCGCAGGGGCGTCAAGTACGGCTCCGCGGACATCGTCGACTCGATGGCCTACGACGGCCTCACCGACGCCTACGACCAGGTGGCCATGGGCGAGTCCACCGAGCGGCACAACGCGCGTTTCGGCCTGACCCGCGAGGAGCAGGACGAATACTCCGCGCGCTCCCACGGGCTCGCCGCCGCCGCGATCAAGAACGGGACGCTCGACGACGAGATCGTGCCGGTGTCCATCCCGCAGCGCAAGGGCGAGCCGGTGGTCTTCTCCGCCGACGAGGGGGTGCGCGGCGACACCACCGTCGAGGTCCTGTCGCGGCTGCGGCCCGCGTTCGCCAAGGACGGCACGATCACCGCCGGATCGGCCTCGCAGATCTCCGACGGTGCCTGCGCGGTGGTCGTGATGTCCAAGGCCAAGGCCGAGGAGCTCGGCCTCGACTGGCTGGCCGAGATCGGCGCGCACGGCAACGTCGCCGGACCCGACAACTCGCTCCAGTCCCAGCCGGCCAACGCGATCAGGCACGCTCTCGCGAAGCAGGGCCTGGAGGTCGGCGACCTCGACCTGCTGGAGATCAACGAGGCCTTCGCGCAGGTCGTCCTCCAGTCGGCGAGGGAACTCGGCGTTCCCCTCGACAGGGTCAACGTCAACGGCGGCGGCATCGCCGTCGGCCACCCGATCGGCGCCTCCGGCGCCCGCATCGTCCTCACCCTCGCCCACGAGCTCAGGCGCAGGGGCGGCGGCCTCGGGGCGGCGGGGCTCTGCGGTGGCGGCGGGCAGGGCGACGCCCTGATCATCCGCGTACCCTCGGCATGATCGCGGAGGTCTCCGACCTGGTCGCGATGGCGCGCCAGGGAAGGCCGCGGGCTGTGGCCCGGCTGATCTCCATGGTCGAGAACGGCTCCCCGAGGTTGCGGGAGATCACCGAGCTGCTCTGCGCCGACCGGCCGCACCGGGCACGGATCATCGGGCTCACCGGCTCTCCCGGCGTCGGCAAGTCCACCTCGACCGGAATGCTGGTCCACGCGTTCCGCAAGCGGGGCATGCGGGTCGGCGTGCTCGCCGTCGACCCGTCCTCACCGTTCACCGGCGGGGCGCTGCTGGGCGACCGGGTCAGGATGCAGGACCACGCCACCGACCCGGACGTGTTCATCAGGTCGATGGCGAGCCGGGGCCACCTGGGAGGGCTGTCGTGGGCCACGCCTCAGGCGCTGCGTGTCCTGGAGGCGGCCGGTTGCGAGGTCATCCTCGTCGAGACCGTCGGGGTCGGGCAGGCGGAGGTCGACATCGCCTCGCTCGCCGACACCACCGTCGTGTTGCTCGCCCCGGGGATGGGCGACGGCATCCAGGCGGCGAAGGCGGGCATCCTGGAGATCGCCGACGTGTTCGTGGTGAACAAGGCCGACCGCGAGGGCACCCAGGCCACCGTCCGCGAGCTCCGCAACATGATCGCCCTGGTCGAGCGGCCCTGGAGGCCGCCGATCGTACCGACCGTGGCCTCCAGAGGTGAGGGAGGCGAGGAGGTGGTCGACGCCCTCGGCGACCACCTGGCCTATCTGGAGGCGTCGGGGGAGCTCGTCCGGCGCCGTCACGCCAGGGCGAGGGACGAGATCGAGGCGATCGCCCTCACCGCCCTGCGCTCCCGCTTCGCCCACCTGCACGGCGACCGGCGCCTCGACGCCCTCGCCACCCGCGTCCTGGACTCAGAACTCGACCCCTACACCGCGGCGGACGAGCTCCTGGCCGCCACGGGCTGAGCGAGACCCGCGCGCCTCGGGCACCGAACCGGTTACCGAGCCGCGCGGGACCGTGATCCGGACTTCGGATCCCGTGGTCCGAACCTCGTCCTTGGGACCCCGCGATCCGGCGGCCGTGGCACATGCCCGATCCGGGGGATCGAGATCACGGCTCCGGGGCTCAGGTCTCGTCGGCGAACTTGACGGTGACCTTCTCGAAGCCGAGGCCCTTCAGCAGGCCCTCAAGCATGATCTTGGTGTTCTGGTCGGCCCGGTTGCGCAGGTCGCTGGCCTGGGCGGCCTCGGCGATCTTCTTCTCGGCGAGCATGTAGAGCTCCCGCTGGTCGGCGGGGGAGGAGGACAGCAGATCCTCGACCCGGTCGAAGAGGCCGCGCTGCTGGGCGTAGACGTACGAGCGCTTGTTGTCGATGTTCGGCTTCTCCAGCTGGGCGCGGGGCAGCTTCACCGTGACCTCGGTGCGGTCGGGGGAGACCGTGAGGGCGTTGCCGGCGATGCCGCCGAAGTCGACGTAGGCGTCGACACCGCCGGCGCCGACGAAGAGGGTCCTGCTGCCCTTGATCGCGTCGGGCAGGAAGGCCGCGTCCTTCTCCAGGTCCACCACGACCTGGAAGTTGCCGGTGGCGGCCTCGAAGCGGCTGAGGTTGTGGATGGACTCCAGCAGCACGGGCTGGCTGCGGTCGATCGTCTCCTCACCGAACGGGTTCAGCCACGACCAGGCGAGGCGTGCGCCGACGACGAGAAGGATCACGACGACGAGCAGCCCGGCGAGAAAACGCCAGAAACGCCCGCGGCGCGCCGTAGGGGGCGCCGCGGGCGGAGCTTCTTGGGAGGCTTTCACGGCGCTTTCCTTCCCCGCACGGTGACCTTCTCACGCGGAGCCTATGCCGATCTTCCTACCCCCGGGGAGAGGGCGGCGCGCCCCGTTCCGCGAAGGGGGCGCGCCAGGGGCCGGTCGGGGTGATCACTCCGGGGGCGGGGGGAACGCCGGGTGCCTGGTGGACGGTGCCCGGCCGCGGTTCGGGGCCGGTCGAGGCGCCCCCCGCACCCTGCCCGCTCTGCCCTGTCTGGGAGGTCTGTCCGGCCTGGCCGCCGAAGTGAGTGCTTTGTAGCCGGCAGTCGGTGAAGTCGGTGTAGTGGAGGCGGAGCCAGTCGCGCCGCTGGACGTCCGTGAGGCCGGAGAACCAGGCCGCGGCATACCGGTGCTCGGGAAGCGGCCCGCCGGGAAGCGGCTCGCCACGCAGCCACGCGGTCACGATGTCGCGGTAACCCGACGCGGGACCGGAGCCGCACCGGGCGGCCAGGCCGTCGACGAACTCGTCGGCGGCCTTCTCCGCGAAACCGGCCGCCAGGTCGTCGACATGGATCGCGATCACGCCCGCGGAGGCGGGAGGGCTGTCGCGCCTGGGATGCTGTTCCACCCGGGAGAACTCCCCGGGCGTCCCGGCCAGCCGAGACGCGATCTTGATGAACTCCGAGCCCAGCTCGGGGAGGCCGGCGCGCATGCCCGGGTGCACACACACCATGATCGGCCATTCCTGGCAGCTGTAGACGACCTGCTGGGCGGAGACCGGCTGCGGCTCGGTGAACAGCCTGGCCATACCGGTCCCGGCGGCGAGCACCGCGATCAGCGCCGCGGCCAGCACCAGGGCCTGGCGCGTCACGACCGCCGCCCAGCCGAGCAGCAGCGCCGAGCTGATCCCCACCAGCCAGAGCGTCTGGTCGGTGAACGCCGCCGCGTTCAACCCCTGGAACGGGTCGTACGGCTCCCGCGTGGCGGGGGCGAGCCGGTCACCCCAGGTCGGCCCCTGGCACAGCCAGGTGAACAGGCTGTAGCAGCCGAGCCCGGCGAGGGCCGGTGTGATCGTCCAGGGCATCAGCCAGCCGATCACCCAGCCGATGACGACGTACAGCGCGAGCCCGGCCGCCCCCATCACCAGACCGCTGGGCAGCAGCCGCCCGGCCTGCTCTGTGATCATGGTTCTGACCGCGAGGACCAGGACAGTGGCGGTGAACGCGCCTCCCGCCACCACCAGGATCGCGAGTGGTGCCCGTACCGCCTGCCACGGGCTCATCGCCCCCCCACGCGTCCCGCGCCGTCTGCGCACCGCCACCCAGGCGGCGAACGCGGCCGCCACCGGGCCGGTGAGCCGGAGTGAGCCGATCACCGCGACGACGATGTTCTCCCACGCGCTGACCCCGGGAACCAGGACGCTCCACGCCGCGACCACCCCGAGCACGAGCAGGACGGCGACGGCCATCAACCCGCTCTGCTGGAGTTCCTCGCGTGAAACGCCCCCGTGCTCACGCACCGGTGGGCGTGGTGAGAGCCCACGCCGCGTCGATGCGGTCAAGGTCTGTCCGGCGTTCGAACGCCGTTGAGTTGTCGTTCATGAAGCACCCCCCGTGCCGTGAATGTGCGGATGCCGGTCCCCTCGGCGCCGGTCCGGCTCGCGTCCCCCGCAGGCCGGACTGAGTCATCGTGGCCACTTGGCCACGGCCTCACCATTCGATGTGGGAACCATAACGGAGCGTGACGTTTGGCGTCCGGGTTCTTGGTGAAGCCATCAGCGCGGTGACTCTACGTATACGGGCGAATCGGGATGAGGCCGCGCTACCGTAGCCCTGTGGTTACAGGTCAGCTGAATCTCCCGTTTGACCCCATCGAACGTGCCGCGGAGACGTGGCGCGTTCACTTCGGGCCCTCCTCGGCCATGGCCGCCGTCACATCGATCATGAGAGCGCACCAGATCCTGCTGTCGCAACTGGACACGCTGCTCAAACCGCATGACTTGACCTTCGCCCGGTACGAGGCGCTGGTGCTGCTCACCTTCAGCAGGACGGGGGCGCTGCCGCTCTCCAAGATCGGCGAGCGTCTGATGGTCCACCCCACGAGTGTGACCAACACCGTGAGCCGTCTGGAACGTGCCGGTCTGGTGCGGCGCCTGCCCAATCCCCGTGACGGCCGGGGCGTGCTCGCCGAGATCACCGGTGAGGGCCGCGAGACCGTCGGACGGGCGACGGCCGACCTGATGGCGGCCGACTTCGCCATGCCGATGTACGACGAGGCGAAGCTGGAGCAGATGTTCGACCTGTTCAGGACGCTACGCGTGGCGGCCGGCGACTTTCAGTATTGATGCAGTGCTGTTGGCGACGCTAACGCGTCGCGGTGAGGCCGCTCTTACCCGGCTCCTTCCCTCGTCGAGGAAGATCGCTCGTTCCTCACGACCTCCCTCTCCTCAGTCCAGTCGCCGGCGCGGCCTCACGGGGAGTCCCGCCAGTGGGGACGCTGGGGCGGTGCGGCGAGGTTGTTCTTGTCCGGTTCGTGTTGTCGGGGATGCTGGGGCGTCGCGGTGAGGCCGCTCTTGTCCGGTTCCTTCCCTCGTCGAGGAAGGTCGCTCGTTTCTCGCGACCTCCCTTTTCTCGGTCCAGTCGCCAGCATGGGCTCACGGGTTGGTTGGCGACGCCCCCCGCGCCTGGTCAAGAATTACTAGGACGTCCTAGTATCTGGATGAGGCCACAAGCCGGATAAGAAGCCACATGCCATACAAGGGAGTCGGCCATGGACGCTGAGCGAGTCGAGGCGGGGCGGGCGCGCTGGCAGGCGCGCTTCGACGGGGCGCGCAAGCGCGAGGCGGAATTCCGCACCCTCTCCGGGATCGACGTGGACCCGGTCTACGGCCCCGAGGGCGGCGATCCGCGCATGGAGCGCATCGGCTGGCCGGGGGAGTATCCGTTCACGCGCGGCCTGCACCCCACCGGTTACCGGGGCAAGGCGTGGACCATCCGGCAGTTCGCCGGATTCGGCAACGCCAAGCAGACCAACGAGCGCTACAAGATGATCCTCGGCGCGGGAGGTGGCGGGCTGAGCGTCGCCTTCGACATGCCGACGCTGATGGGCCGCGACTCCGACGACCCGCGCTCGCTCGGCGAGGTCGGCCACTGCGGTGTGGCGATCGACTCCGCGCTGGACATGGACCTGCTCTTCGACGGCATCCCGCTCGGCGAGACCACCACCTCGATGACGATCAGCGGCCCCGCCGTCCCGATCTTCTGCATGTACGTCGTCGCGGCCGAGCGGCAGGGGGTGCCCGTCGGGAAGCTCAACGGGACCCTGCAGACCGACATCTTCAAGGAGTACATCGCCCAGAAGGAGTGGCTGTTCGCCCCCGAGCCGCACCTGCGGCTCATCGGCGACCTGATGGAGTTCTGCGCCGCCGAGATCCCCGCGTACAAGCCGCTCAGCGTCTCCGGCTACCACATCCGCGAGGCGGGGTCCACGGCCGCGCAGGAGCTGGCCTTCACGCTGGCCGACGGGTTCGGCTACGTGGAGCTGGGCCTGTCACGCGGCCTGGACGTCGACGTCTTCGCCCCCGGTCTGTCCTTCTTCTTCGACGCCCACATCGACTTCTTCGAGGAGATCGCCAAGTTCAGGGCCGCCCGGCGGATCTGGGCGCGGTGGCTGCGCGACGTCTACGGCGCGAAGACCGACAAGGCCCAGTGGCTGCGCTTCCACACCCAGACGGCCGGGGTGTCGCTGACCGCGCAGCAGCCGTACAACAACGTGGTGCGCACCGCGGTCGAGGCGCTCGCGGCGGTGCTCGGCGGCACCAACTCGCTGCACACCAACGCGCTCGACGAGGTCCTCGCGCTGCCCTCGGAGAAGGCGGCCGAGATCGCGCTGCGCACCCAGCAGGTGCTCATGGAGGAGACCGAGATCGTCAACGTCGCCGATCCGCTCGGCGGGTCCTGGTACGTGGAGGCGCTGACCGACCGGCTGGAGGCCGAGGCCGAGGCGATCTTCACGAGGATCAGGGACATGGGCTCGGACGGCACGATGACCTCGGGCATCCTGCGCGGCATCGAGGACGGCTGGTTCATGTCCGAGATCGCCGAGGCGGCCTTCGACTACCAGCGGAAGCTGGAGAAGGGCGAGAAGAGGATCGTCGGGGTGAACTGTCACACCGCCTCCATCGACGAGCCGCTGGAAATCCTCCGGGTCAGCCACGAGGTCGAGCGCGAGCAGAACCGCGTCCTGGCCGAGCGCCGAGCCACCCGTGACCAGGCGGCCGTGGACGCCGCCCTCGCCGCGATGACACAGGTCGCGAAGGGGGAGGGCAACATGATCCCCGCCATGCTCGACGCGGTCAGGGCCGAGGCGACGCTGGGCGAGATCTGCGACGCACTGCGCGACGAATGGGGCGTATACACCGAACCTGCCCGCTTCTAGCGGTGGCGCGTCGGGGCACCGGCCGGGATGCGGCAGGATTGGAGTCATGAGCCCAGCGGACTTCACTCGACCCGGATCGCTCTACGGCGCCGTCGATCTCGGCGCTCGCAAGCAGGCACTTGAGGCACAGGCGCGGCGGGAGACCGCCGCGCAGGAAACCGGCGGTGTTCCGGCGCCGGTCATCGACGTCGACGACGCCAACTTCGCGACCGAGGTCGTCGAACGCTCCATGAACGGCCTCGTGCTGCTGGAGCTCACCGTCACCCGTGCCGAGCAGGCCAAGCAGTACAGCGGGCTGCTGGAGAAACTGGCCGCGGAGAACGCCGGCCGGTGGGTCCTGGCCAGGGTCGACGTCGAGCTCAGCCCTCAGATCGCGCAGGCGCTCCGGGTGCAGAACGTGCCCGCCCTGTACGCCATCTTCCAGGGGCAGCCGGTGGCCGTCGTCCCGGGCATCGCCACCGAGCCGCAGCTGCGCGACTGGCTGTCGCAGCTGATGGAGGCGCTTGCCCAGTATCTCCCGCCCCCCGGTGAGGAGGCCGCGGCAGGTGAGGAGCCGCAGCCGCAGGAGCCCCCGGTCGACCCGGACGTGCTCGCCGCCGAGCAGGCGATCGACGCCGGCGACCTCGACGGCGCGGTGGCCGCGTACGAGCGGCTGCTGGCCCGCTCGCCGAACAACCAGGACGCCAAACTGGGCCTGGCCGGGCTCGGCCTGATCCGCCGCACCCAGGACGTCGACCCCGCCGATGTGCAGCGCCGGCTGGCCGACCCCGCCGACGTCGAGGCCCAGCTCCTCGCCGCCGACTTCGAGATGCTCTCCGGCGAGGTGGACAAGGCCTTCGACCGGCTCGTCGACGTGGTGCGCCGCACCTCGGGCGCCGACCGAGACACGGCCAGGGTGCACCTGCTCGGGCTGTTCGACACGCTCCCCGGGGACGACCCGTCCATCGGCAGGGCCCGCAGAAACCTGGCCAGCGCCCTGTTCTGAGCGATCGACGGCCCTCGGAGCCCGGCTCACGTCTCCTCGGCGGGGGCCGGGCGGCGTGAAGTATGTCGTGACCGCATCTATATGTGCAGGTCGGCCGACACAGGCGCGCTCACCCACGACGGGATGGCACGATGGAAGGCATCCCAACCAAAGTCAGTCGCAAAGGAGCGGATTGGCTGTGGCCACCGTGCCGAGTGTGTCGTACTCCATCACCGTGCGTCTCGAGGTGCCCGCGGGCGGCAACGCCGTCAGCCAGCTCACCCACGCCGTAGAGTCCGCCGGAGGTGTGGTCACCGCGCTCGACGTGACCACGGCCGGACATGAAACGCTGCGCATCGACGTCACCTGTGCCGCGCGTGACACCGATCACGCGCAGGCGATCGTCGACAAGCTGGAGGGCGTCGAGGGCGTCGTCATCCACAAGGTCTCGGACCGGACCTTCCTCATGCATCTCGGCGGCAAGATCGAGATGCGGTCGAAGGTGCCGTTGCGCAACCGTGACGAGCTCTCCATGGCCTACACGCCCGGCGTCGCCCGGGTCTCCATGGCGATCGCCCGCAACCCCGAGGACGCCCGCCGCCTCACCATCAAGCGCAACACCGTCGCCGTCGTCACCGACGGCTCGGCGGTGCTCGGCCTGGGCAACATCGGCCCGGCCGCCGCGCTCCCCGTGATGGAGGGCAAGGCCGCGCTGTTCAAGCGGTTCGCCGACATCGACGCCTGGCCGATCTGCCTGGACACCCAGGACGTCGACGAGATCGTGCGCACGGTGCAGATCATCGCCCCCGGCTTCGGCGGCATCAACCTTGAGGACATCTCGGCCCCGCGCTGCTTCGAGGTCGAGCGGCGGCTGCGCGACCTGCTGGACATCCCGGTCTTCCACGACGACCAGCACGGCACCGCGATCTGCGTGCTGGCCGCGCTCACCAACGCGCTGCGCGTGGTCGGCAAGGATCTGGGCGAGGTCCGTATCGCCCTGGCGGGGGCGGGCGCGGCCGGTACGGCGGTGCTGCGCCTGCTGCTCGCGGCGGGCGCCCGCAACGTGGTCGTCTGCGACTACCTGGGCGCCGTGCACCGCGGCCGCCAGGACCTGGACGACTCGCTCCAGTGGATCGCCGACCACACCAACACCGAGGGCTACTCCGGTGACCTGCGCGGCGCGGTCAAGGGGGCCGACGTGTTCATCGGCGTGTCCGCGCCCGGCATCCTCAACGGCGACGACATCGCCTCGATGGCGAAGGACGCCGTGGTCTTCGCGCTCGCCAACCCCGAGCCGGAGATCTCGCCCGACGACGCCCGCGAGTACGCGGCCGTGGTCGCCACCGGCCGCTCCGACTATCCGAACCAGATCAACAACGTGCTCGCCTTCCCCGGCGTCTTCCGCGGTCTGCTCGACGCCCAGGCCACCGTGGTCAGCCAGGAGATGCTGCTGGCCGCGGCCAAGGCGCTCGCCGCCGTGGTGACCCCCGAGGAGCTCGGTCCCAACTACATCATCCCCAGCGTCTTCCACCCGGACGTGTCGGGCGCCGTCGCGGCGGCCGTGCGCGAGTCGGCCGGTGGCCGGGCACGTACGGGCATGACGGAGGCGTGACCGCGCGGTCCAGGGGCACGGCGGGGGCGGAAGAGGAGGCCTGGAGGCCCTCCTCTTCCGCTCCGGCCGCCCTTCTCGTCTCGCGCGGTGCCCTCACATGCGCGTCACGTGACACTGAGCGGGGTCCGAACCATCGGAACAGCGGGTGGAGCAGCGCGAAAGGGGGTTCACCCCTCATTATGGAGGCATGGCGGAGGCGATCTACGTCGGTGGGCTTCTGGTGGCGACCCCGCAGCTGGAGGATCCCAACTTCCGGCGCAGCGTGGTCCTGGTGCTGGAACACGATCTCGACGGCGGCACCCTGGGCGTAGTGCTCAACAGACCGAGCGACATCTCGGTGACCCAGGTGCTCCCCACCTGGGACACCATGGTCACCGGCCCGTCCGTGCTGTTCCAGGGCGGTCCCGTCCAGACGGACAGCGCCCTCGCGCTGGCCGCCGTCCCGAGCGGGCAGGAACCGCTCGGCTGGCGGCGGTTGCACGCGGGCACCGCGGCCGTCTCCAGGCTCGGCACCGTCGACCTCGACGCACCGCCGGAGATCCTCGCCGGGGAGATCGCCCAGATGCGCATCTTCGCCGGGTACGCCGGATGGTCGGCGGGGCAGCTGGAGAGTGAGATCGGCGAGGGCGCCTGGTACGTCGTGGACTCCGAGCCCGGCGACACCTTCCACCACGAGCCCGAGTCGCTGTGGCGGGCGGTGCTGCGCCGTCAGAGGGGCGAGCTCGCCTACGTGGCCACCTGCCCCGACGACCCCTCGATGAACTAGCCCTCCGCTCCGCACCCGCCGGGTCCGGACGATCATCGGGATCACCGCCCGGGCGGCCGATCCCGGGATGTCGCTCCGGCGCCGATGGGTCGTGTTTCGCGCCCGACCGACCGCCGGTGCCCCGGGCGCGGCGGTACGGGCATAAAATCGCGAGGGTGAGTACGAAGATTCTCCCTGAGAGCGACGTCCGCCCGGACCTGTCGCACGGCGACGGCGACCACGAGCGCTTCGCCCACTACGTCGAGAAGAACAAGATCATGGAGAGCGCGCTGAGCGGGGCCCCGGTCCGCGCGCTCTGCGGGAAGGTCTGGGTGCCGAACCGCGACCCCCAGAAGTTCCCGGTCTGCCCGGAGTGCAAGGAGATCTACTCGGGACTTCCGAAGGGCGAAGACGGCAACAACGAGTGAGTGTTGCTCATGGGTGATCGCCACAGATGAGGTTACGGTCGGGATGCCGCCGGAGAGCGGCGAACGTCCAGCGCCTGGGATCTGTCGGGGGAGTCCATGTTTCGGCGTGCGATCGCCGTTGTTTCCGCATGCCTGTTCACGGTGGGAGCCTCATCTCCTGTTCCCGTCGTTCCCGGCCGGGGAAGCGCCGCCTCCGGGCCACCGGGGTGTGCCCCCGATCCCTCCGGGTGGGCCGCCCGCTCCGTGGTGCCGCGACACGCGCCCTCGCCGTCCCTCGCGCCCGCAGGCGGGCGGCGTGGGCCGAACCCGCTCAGGCCCGCGCTCCCCATCACCGTGCCCACCTGGGTGCACGTCCTCACCGACGGCAGGCTCGGCGCGCCCGACGCCGCCGTACGCGCCCAGATCACCACGCTCAACGCCGCCTACTCCGGGCGGCTCGGTGGCGCGGACACCGGGATCCGGTTCAGGCTGGACGGCGTCACCCGTACCGTCAGCGCGACCTGGTTCCGCGAGCCCGTCACCCACGAGCGGATGATCAAGCGGATGCGCAGGGGCGGCCCCGAGACCCTCAACCTCTATCTCGCCCAGCTCGGCGAGCTGGTGCTCGGCTACTCCACCTACCCCCACGGGTACGCCAAGGAGCCGGCCCTCGACGGGGTGGTCGTCGACTGGCGGAGCCTGCCCGGCGGGGCGATGCGCAGCTTCGACCGGGGATACACCGGCGTCCACGAGATCGGGCACTGGCTCGGGCTGCTGCACACCTTCGAGAAGGGCTGCGAGCCGCCCGGCGACGGCGTGGCCGACACCGAGCCCGAGGGACAGCCCACCGAGGGCTGCCCGCTGCTCAAGGACACCTGCAAGGGCGGCGGACCCGACCCGATCCACAACTTCATGGACTACTCCGACGACCGCTGCATGTCCGGGTTCACCGTGGGCCAGGCCGTCAGGATGCAGGAGATGTGGGCCGTCTACCGAGGCCGGGGGGCGAACACTACCCTTGACGGGTGACAGCACCGAAGACAGTCGACGCTCCATACGAATCCCCCCGGATCTTCGGTCCCGAATACCGGACCGCCTCCCTGGGCATTCTGCTCGTCGTCACGCTGATCGCCTTCGAGGGCATGTCCGTGAGCACGGTCATGCCCGCCGTCTCCGCGGACCTCGACGCCCTCGACCTGTACGGGGTGAGCTTCTCGGCCTTCCTCATCGCCGGTCTGCTCGCCAACGTCGTCGCCGGGCTCTGGTCCGACCGGCGGGGGCACGCCTGGCCGTTCCTGCTCGGGGTGGGGCTGTTCACCGCCGGTATGGTCATGGCCGGAGCCGCCGCGTCCAAGGAACTGTTCATCGTCGCGCGGGCCGTACAGGGCCTCGGTGGCGGCGCCGTCGTCGTCGCGATCTACGTGATGATCGCGCGGGTCTACGTTCCGGCGACCAGGCCCCGGATATTCGCCGCGCTCTCGGCGGCCTGGGTGCTTCCCGCCCTGATCGGGCCGGGTCTCACCGGGATCATCGCCGAGACCGCGGGATGGAGATGGGTCTTCTACGGCATCGTGCCGCTGGTCGTCCCCGCCCTCGTGATGCTCCTGCCCGCCCTGCGCGTCGGCGGCCCGATGCCCGAGCCCTCCTCAGGACCCCGTTCCAGGCCGCTGGCGATGACCCTGGCCGCCACCGCCACCGCGTGCGGCGGCGGGATCCTGCTGTACGGGGTGGGCCGTCTCCACGAGGCCCCGATACCGGGAGGGATCGCCACCGCCGCGGGGCTCGCCCTCCTCGCTTCGGGCCTGCCGAGACTGCTGCCTCCCCGTGCCCTCAGGTTCGGCCGCGGCCTTCCCACCACGGTCATGATGCGCGGCGTGCTCGCCTCGGCGTTCTTCGGGGTCAACGCCTTCATCCCGCTGCTCCTCACCGAGGTGCACGGCTTCTCCGTCGCCGGGGCGGGGGTCGCGCTCACCCTCGGCGCCATAGGCTGGACCAGCGGCTCCTACCTGCAGACCCGCCGCTCGTACGACAGGCCGCTGCTGGTGCGGATCGGCGCCGTCGCGATCACCGTGGGCATCCTGACGACCCTGCTCGCGCTCGTGCCCGGGGTCAGCGGCTGGGTCACCGTGCCCGCCTGGGTCATCGCGGGATTCGGCATGGGCATCGGCGTGACCAGCGTCAACGTCACCGCGATGCGTCAGTCGCCCGACGCCGAGCAGGGCGCCAACTCCGCCGCCCTCCAGGTCGTCGACACCCTGGGCAGCGCGATCACCATCGGCTTCGGCGGAGTCCTGGTCAACCTGATCGGCCACGACGACATCGCCACCGGCTACACCACGATCGTCGCCCTGATGGCCTCCATCGGCCTCTTCGGGGTCGTCGTCGCCCGGCGTATGAGGGACATCTCATGACTCATTGGTCACTCTCGTAACAGCGATCACCCATAGCCGGGTCACGCCCCCCGATGCGTGGTAGGACGGTAGGACCGTCGCCGCCGGGGAGGAGGTCCCGTGCACGAACGACCTCGCCGGTCGGACCCGCCCGACGAGCCCGGCCGTGGCGGGGGACGCCGGTCAAGGCGGGCCCGCAGGGCCGCGCGGGCGGCCGAGGATCAGGTGTGGCCGCCCACCGACCCGGACCTCGACGACGAACGCCGCCCCTGGCCGCCGCCGGAGGAGGAGCCGTCCGACGCCCGCTCCAGTCTGACCTGGCCTCCCCGCATCCCCGAGCCCGGCGACGACCTGCCGCCCTCCGCCCGCTGGTACGGCACGCCCATCGCCCCTCCCGAGCGTCGCCCCGGGCGCCTGCGCCGTGTGCTGCTCGTACTGCTCACCCTGGCCGCCGGTGCCGGCGTCATCGCCGTGGTGGCCGTACTGTCCCTGCGGGCACTGCCCTCCCCGCCGCCGGAGCGGGTGGACGATCCGGTCGCGGGGGTGAGCTACCCGCTGCCGGAGCGCTGGCTCACCGGTACGGTGCCGCCGGTCACGGAGTTCACCTCGGCCGCGGGCGACGGCGTCAACACGACCGTGATGGTCATGCCCGCCGAGCCCGCGAACGACGCGCGCGCCACCACCACCGAACTCAGCGACCTGTACGCGCGGCTCCTGCTCCACGGTGACGAGGTGAAGGTCGTGGACGACACGGAGATCACCGTGGGCGCGCGTACCGGGCACACCCGAGCCCTGCGCGCGGAGTACCTGGACGTGGTGAACCGGCCGGCGTACCTGCGTGTGGTCTTCCTCACGGGGGCGGGAAAGCGCCCGGTGGTCGTGGTCGCGATGACCCAGCCGGACGACCCCGTGTCGAGGGCCGAGATCGACACGGTGATCGCGGGCCTGCGGTGAGCGGGCCTGCGGTGAGCTGCTCGTGCTGAGCGGGCGTCGCGCGAGGCAGGCTCCGCGATTCGACGATCTCCGCTCCGCGGGCCAATAGCACGAGGGGACGACCTTGGCGAGGATCTCGGCCGATCGGCACGTCTTGTCGGCGGCGCAGATTACCCTGGGGACACTGTGAGCACTTTCGCCGCATCCCACCTCTCGCCCTCATATCCGGACCGTGCCGCCTGGGGCACCGCGCCGAAGCTTCGCGCGTGGCAGCAGGAGGCCTTTGACCTGTACTCCAGCCGTGCGCCGCGCGACTTCCTCGCGGTCGCCACACCGGGTGCGGGCAAGACGACCTTCGCGCTCCGCATCGCCAGCGACCTCCTGTCACGAGGGATCATCCGGGCTGTGACGATCGTCACACCCACGGAGCACCTCAAGCAGCAGTGGGCGGACGCCGCGAGCAGGGTCGGCATCGCGATCGACCCCGAGTTCAAGAACAGCCAGGGCGCGACCTCCCGTGACTACCTCGGGGTGGCCATCACCTACGCCCAGGTGTCCATGCACCCGGCGCTGCACCGCGCCCGCACCGAGGCTCGCAAGACGCTCGTGATCTTTGACGAGATCCACCACGCGGGCGACGCGAAATCCTGGGGCGACGGCGTGCGGGAGGCGTTCGAGCCGGCCGCCAGACGCCTCGCCCTGACCGGGACCCCCTTCAGGTCCGACGTCAACCCGATCCCCTTCGTCACCTACGCCGAGGACGGCGACGGGGTCCGGCGCAGCGTCTCCGACTACTCCTACGGGTACGGCCCGGCACTCGCCGACGGCGTCGTCAGGCCGGTCATCTTCCTCGCCTACGCCGGTGAGATGCGCTGGCGGACCCGCGCGGGCGACGAGATCGCCGCGACCCTCGGCACCCCGCTCACCAAGGACCAGCTCGGCCAGGCGTGGCGGGCCGCACTCGACCCGAAGGGCGAGTGGATCCGCCAGGTCCTCCGGGCGGCGGACCGGCGCCTGACCGAGGTGCGCAGGGGCGTGCCCGACGCCGGTGCCCTGGTCATCGCGACCGACCATGAGACCGCACGCGCCTACGCCCGCCACATCCGGACCATCACCGGAGAGGGCGCCACGGTCGTGCTCTCCGACGACCCCACGGCCTCCAAGAAGATCAAGGAGTTCTCCGCCTCCGAGCAGCGCTGGCTGGTCGCGGTCCGGATGGTCTCGGAAGGGGTCGACATCCCGCGCCTCGCCGTCGGCGTCTACGCGACGAGCATCTCGACCCCGCTGTTCTTCGCCCAGGCCGTCGGACGCTTCGTCCGCGCCCGTAAACGGGGCGAGACCGCGTCGGTCTTCGTGCCCTCCGTGCCGACCCTGATGGGCCTGGCGGGGGAGATGGAGGCCGAGCGCGACCACGTGCTCGACCGCAAGCCCGCCGAGGAGGGGCTGGACGACTTCCTGCTGGAGGACGCCCAGCGTAAGAAGGACAATCCCGACGTCGTGGGCGACGAGCTGCCGTTCGAGACCCTGGAGGCGGTCGCCACGTTCGACCGGGTCCTCTTCGACGGCGGCGAGTTCGGCAGTGCCGCGGAGACCGGATCCCCCGAGGAGGAGGACTTTCTCGGCCTGCCGGGCCTTCTGGAGCCCGACCAGGTCCGCACCCTGCTGAGCAAGCGCCAGTCCGACCAGCTGAAGGCCAAGCGGAAAAATCCCGAGCCCAAGGAGCCGGACCTCGCCCCGCACGAGCTGATCGCCAACCTCCGCAGGGAGCTCAACGGCCTCGTCGGCGCCTGGAACCACCGCACCGGCCAGCCTCACGGAGTCATTCACGCAGAGCTACGCAGGGCCTGCGGCGGACCCGCCATCGCGCAGGCCTCCGCCGAGCAGATCCAGGAGCGGATCGGCAAGATCCGCCACTGGGCCACCCAGCGCTCCCACTGACCCGGCCACCGGGTCGGGCGGCCTTCCGTCTGATCCGGTGACTCGACCTCGATCACCCCGGCGAGAGCTCCCCGGGGGGCGATCCGGGTCCGGTCGCCGGGCGCACCCTCGGCCCGGCGGCCCGTCCTGACGAGGGTGCGCCCGGTCCGGAGATCCGGGCGGTACGGGTCGCCCTGAACGGCGAGCCGAGCGGTTCGGGCGAGCCGGGCCCTGGATCACCGGACTCACCGGGCCGTGGACGGCTCCTCCGGTACGCGACCCGGCCTGGCGAGGGCGATCGGCCTGCCGGTCCGCCCGTCGATCGCCCTGAACGCCCCCGTGTCGCGCACCGGTACCGTGAGCGGCACCTCCAGGGAGGCGACGCCGCCGGCGACGCTCACGGGCCACGTGGTGGCGCCGGAGGAGCGTCTGCGTGCCCTGTCCTCCCGCATCCAGACCTTGATCGTGCGATTTTCGTGGTGCAGGACCACGGTCGCGGTGTCGCACTCGTCGGCTCTGGCCTTCCAGAAGAGCGTCACGCCCCGTGGTGCGCCCTGACGGCGAGCCAGCCGCACCCGCTCGGGAGCGGGCATCCGTCCACGGCAGGAGAGGCCCCGCCTGCCGGAGGAGACACCGGGCCCGTTGCCTGGCACTCGCTCCCCTCGCACCGCCTGTGCTCCCCGCGTGTCCCACATACCCTGCCGCGCCGCGTCCGGAAGCGGTGCGGGCACCCGGGACGGCGCGAGCGGGGACCGAGGCCGGATCCAGGACTCGGTCCGGGGGGCGATCCGGGATCCGGCCGGAGGGCCTGCCAGGGAGCCGGTCAGGGCCGCCGGGCGCGGGAGCGCGGTGATCGGAGTTGGGGCGGGAACCTGGACGACGGTGGTGGCCCAGACCGTGGCCGCCTCCAGCGCGACCAGCGAGAGCACGCTCGTCAGCCGTACCAGCGTCCCTCCGCGAAACAGGTTCCACAGGCACAGCGGGGTCAGGATCAGCCAGGAGACGCCGAGCACGAACATATGAGATCACCACCGGTAGTAAGAGGTATCAACTCTCCGTGATACTCCTGCCGCCACCGGTGATGGTGCTGTTTGCCCATCCATGCCGATCCGGTAATCGTTCGAATGCTCAGAGTAGGCGTCGCTGGTAGCGTGTCGCTGTCACTACCCCGGGCCCGCCACCGGGTTCCCCCGCAATGCTTTCAAAGAGGACAAGTGTTGGCCGAGATGATCCGTACCGAGATCATGGAGTACGTGGCTCCGATGTTCGAGCAGATCATGGCGAGGATGGACACCCTCGCCACCAAGGACGACGTCGCCGGACTCCGGCAGGAGGTCGCCGAGATTCGGCTCGATGTGGCGAAGTGCGCCACGAAGGAAGAGCTCGCCGAGGTCAAGGAAGACATCGCTGAGTTCAAGGCTGAGGTCAAGCAGGACATCGCTGAGTTCAAGGCTGAGGTCAAGCAGGACATCGCTGAGTTCAAGGCTGAGGTCAAGCAGGACATCGCTGAGTTCAAGGCTGAGGTCAA